>JANOEW010000034.1:0-1609 GCA_031413475.1 Amaricoccus sp. | reverse complement strand
AAGCAGGTCTACGACAAGGAAGCCGAACTGTGGTTCGCGCACATCCGTCCGCGTACGACGGAGAGCATGGCGCCGGAAGCGCGGACCGACGCCGGCGAGGAGGTCGATCCCAACGCGGCGTTGAAGCCCGAGGAGCCCAAGGAAGGGGAAAAGCCCGGCGAGGCCAAGCCGCCCGAGGAAAAGAAACCGGACGATGGCGAGACGCCGCCGGAGAAGCAGCCCGAGGATCCGCCGAAGGAGACAGGTGGGGGCGAGGCGTCTGGCGGCGCGTCCGGAGGCTGAGCGCAGGGCCCGCGGGGGCGCCTGGTTCTCCACCGCTGAACGCCACGAGTCGACGGACGCAAAGCGCCTGCCACGAGGGGCTTAGGCGCACAGCTCGTCAGTTCCTAACAACTCCCTAACGGCCTGTGAGGCGATTGTGCCGCACTGCGCCAGTCGCTAGGGTAACCTCAGCCCCGACAACGGTTTGGGGCGCCATCCCTCGGCGCGATCGGCGCCCGTTCCCAGCATGATCCTGCGCGATCTGATGCGTCTGCTCGGCTCCGCCAGGCGCGACGGGCGCAATCTGAGTCACGATGAGGCTTACCGAGCCTTCGAGCTGATCTGTTCTGGTAGCCAGAGCGAAATTCAAGTCGGCGCATTCCTGATCGCGTTGCGCTGGAAAGGCGTCACGGTTGACGAGCTGACCGCTTTCGCCCGCGCCGCGCGCGACCTCGCAACCATCCCGTGTACTGGGATCGAGGACCTCGTCACGCTGTCGCCGCCCCACGACGGTTTCGACCACCTTCCGCCGCTCGACGCCGCCGCGGGCATTGTCGCGGCCGGCGTCGGCGTGAAAGTGCTCATCGTCTCCGACCGCTGCGTCCCGCCCAAGCGCGGGCTGACTGCGGCTAGCGCACTCGAAGCGATGGGGCTCTCGATGACCTGGGATCCGGCCCAGGCCGAACGCTGGGTGATCGAAGCGGGTTTCGCCGTCGTCTCGGCCTCGGGGATGTTGCCGGGCCTGATGGGACTGCGCCGAGTCCGTGGCGAAATCGGCGTGCGCACTCCCCTGGCGACGATCGAGAAACTGATCGTTCCTCCGAACGCGGCGATCATCACCGGTGCCCAGGCCGGACCGGTGCTGGGCATGGCGGTCGAAGTGCTCGCCAACCTCGGCCACAAGCGCGGCATCGCGATTCAGGGCGCGGAGGGCGGCGTGATTCCGTATTTGACGCGGCGGACGCGCGGGATCGAGCTCACGGGCTCGCACCAGGTCCCGCTCTCGATCGAGCCCGCCGACTTCGGACTCGACGAGACCCGCGAACCCGACCTGCCGATGTTCGGGCCGCCCGACGAAGGCTACGGCACCGGCGACAATCCGCATCTGGTGCAGGCCTGCGGCGATGTCACGCGCTCCGTGCTGTGCGGCGACAGTGGTCCCGCGCGCAGCGCCACGACTCTGGGAGCGGCCCTGATCCTCAAAGCCGCCGGCCGTGCGCACACGATGGCGGACGGGGTCAGCCTGGCCTGTGAATCGATCGACTCCGGCGCTGCTCGTCGCGTGGTCGAGCGGCTGCGCGCCTTGTCCTAACATTGCCGTGATCGACTTCTCCTGGCGATTCGATGC
>JANOEW010000033.1:0-1758 GCA_031413475.1 Amaricoccus sp. | reverse complement strand
CACAGGCGCGGGTTCTCTTCCACGGTGAAAAGGCGCGAAGTCCTCGCCACCGAGGCGAGGATGGTTTGCGTATCGAGCGGTACCAGCGAGCGCACGTCCACGACTTCGCAGTCGATACCATCTTCAAGCGCCAGGCGCTCGGCGGCCTCCATCGCACGCGGCACCATCAGGGCCAGCGCAACGATCGTGCAGTGTTTGCCCGCGCGCAGGATCTTCGCGGTACCGAGCGTATCGATGAGTTCCCCGTCGGGGACCTCGCCCTTGATGGGATAGAGCGACTTGTGCTCGAACACGATCACCGGATCGGGATCGCGTATGGCCGCGGCGATCAGCCCTTTGACGTCCGCGGGCGAGGAGGGCGCAACGACTTTTAGTCCCGGTACCGCCATCGCCCAGTTCTCGACGCTCTGCGAATGCTGCGCGCCGAAGCGCGAGCCGGCGCCGTTCGCGGTGCGGATCACGAGTGGCAGCGTGATCTGGCCGTTGGTCATGTAGCGGGTCTTGGCGATCTCGTTGGCGATCAGATCCCAGCACACGCCGAAGAAGTCCGAGAACATGATTTCGGCGATCGGACGCAGCCCCGTCATCGCAGCCCCCATGGCTGCGCCGATGATCGCCTGCTCGGAGATCGGTGTGTCGCGTACCCGCCGCGGGCCGAAGCGCTCGTAGAGACCGACTGTCGCTTTGAATACGCCACCGGCCGCGCCGATGTCCTCGCCGAGGAAGACGACTCGTTCGTCACGTTCCATTTCCTGTGCGATGCCGGCGGCCCCGCGTCGCGATAGGTCAGTTCCGCCATGCTGCACCTCCATTGGCCCAAACGTCTTTCTCGATCAGTTCGAGTGGTGGTGGTGGCGAGGCTTTCGCTGCCTCGGTCGCTTCATCGACGCGGCGCGCGGTGTCCTCCTCGATCGAGCGCAGGTCGAATTCCGCGTAGCCGAGACCAGCCAGCCGATCGCGATAGATGTTGATCGGATCGCGCTCCAGCCATTGTTCGAGCTCGCCCTTGGGGCGGTATTGCCCGGGATCGGCGCGCGAATGGCCGCTGTGACGGTACGTGAGCGCTTCGATCAGCGACGGCCCCTTACCGGCGCGTGCGAGCGCGAAGGCCTCTGATGCCACGCGGAAGACGGCGTCGGCATCGTTGCCATCGACGACGATGGGTGGCAGTCCGTAGGCTGACGCCCGGTCTGCCGCCGGACGCGGGACGGCCGTGACGTTGCCGATCGGCGTGTACTCCATATAGAGATTGTTCTCGCAGACGAACACCACCGGCAGCTTCCAGATCACGGCGAAGTTGAGCGCTTCGTGAAAGGCGCCGATGTTGGTGGTGCCATCGCCGAAGAAGCACACGGTCACCTGATCGGTGCCGCGATATTGCGACGACCAGGCCGCCCCGCATGCGACCGGCAGATGCGCGCCGATGATCGCGTAGGAACCCATCGCCCCGTGCTCGACCGAGGTGAGATGCATCGATCCGCCTTTGCCTGCGGTGACGCCGCATTCGCGCCCCATCAGCTCGCCGAGCACGCCGGTCATGGAGACGCCGCGCGCGAGCGTGTGCGCATGGCCGCGATAGGTGCAGAAGGTGTAGTCGTCGCGGCGCATGCCCAATCCGAATCCGGCCGCGATGGCTTCCTGCCCGAGCGACAGGTGGCTGGTGCCTTTCACGAGATTCTGCAGGAACAGATCGTAGGCGCGCTTTTCGGTGAGCCGCAGCTCCAGCAGCATGCGATACATCCGCAGGCGCTTCTCGCG
>JANOEW010000032.1:0-13719 GCA_031413475.1 Amaricoccus sp. | reverse complement strand
TCGGAGCCGGTGCCGGCGGTGGTCGGGACCAGCGCCAGCGGCAGGCGCGGGCCGCGGGCGTTTCCGACGCCCCAGGCCCCGTCGATGTCCTCGCCAGAGCCGAGCAGCAGCGCCGCGAGCTTGGCGACATCCATCGGCGATCCGCCGCCGAAGCCGACCACGCCGCTGGCCCCCTGCCCCGCCGCGACCGCCACCATCAGCGTCGCGAGGCTCGGGTCGGCCTCGACCGCGTCGAACACCGTGACCTCGGTCCGCGCCCGCAGGCTGGCCAGCGCCGCGTCGGCGAGACCGAGCCCGCGCACGCCGGGATCGGTGACGAACAGCACGCGCCGGCCGAGACGCGGGCCAGCGATCTCGCTCAGCCGGGCGGCGGCGCCGGGCTCGAAGCGCAGCGCCGCAGTCGTATGGAAGCTGAAGGCGTCGATCATTGTCCTCGCCGCGGTGGCCGCGTTCGGTCCTCGTTCTGGCCGGTTACGCGGGTCATTGCAACGATCGGCGGCGGCGCGACGCCTCCGACGCGCAGCATCGACGCCATCGTATTCTGGCCTGGAACACTTTCAGCGAGTCGCCGAAGTTCCGATCCGAACCGCCTCGAGCCACCGGCGTTTCCTCGCGCTGACCAGCGCGGGCCTCGTCGCCAGTTGCGGGCCGCGCGGCGGACTGACCTTCGTGCCGTATCGGCCCAGCGGGGACGGGTCGGTGCGGTCGATGCGGCGAGCCTCGGTTGAGGGGTCCGACGGACGGCTTGCCGCGTCGGGCGAAAGCGGCTAGGGGGCCGGAGTCCCAGCGTGGAGCGCCTTGAATGACCCCACCGAAGAAGGTCGTGCTCGCCTATTCCGGCGGTCTCGACACCTCGATCATCCTCAAGTGGCTGCAGATCGAATACGGCTGCGAGGTGGTGACCTTCACCGCCGACCTCGGCCAGGGCGAGGAGCTCGAACCGGCGCGGGCCAAGGCGGTGCTGCTGGGGGTCGCGCCCGAGAACATCCACATCGAGGACCTGCGCGAGGAGTTCGTGCGCGACTTCGTGTTCCCGATGTTCCGGGCGAACGCGCTCTACGAGGGCCAGTACCTGCTCGGCACCTCGATCGCGCGGCCGCTGATCGCCAAGCGGCTGGTGGAGATCGCCGCGGCCACCGGCGCGGACGCGGTCGCCCACGGCGCCACCGGCAAGGGCAACGACCAGGTGCGCTTCGAGCTGGCCGCCTATGCGCTCGACCCGACGATCCGGGTGATCGCGCCGTGGCGGGAATGGAGCCTGACCTCGCGCTCGCGGCTGATCGAGTTCGCCGAACAGCACCAGATCCCGATCGCGAAGGACAAGCGGGGCGAAGCGCCGTTCTCCGTGGACGCGAACCTGCTGCACACTTCGTCCGAGGGCAAGGTGCTGGAGGACCCCGCCAAGGAAGCGCCCGGATACGTCTATCAGCGCACCATCGATCCGGAGAAGGCGCCGGACGCGCCGGACTACCTCGAGATCGACTTCGAAGCGGGCGATCCCGTCAGCCTCGACGGCGTGCGGCTGTCGCCGGCGGCGCTGCTGACGCGGCTGAACGAGGCCGGCGGCGCGCACGGCGTCGGCCGCCTCGACCTGGTGGAGAGCCGATTCGTCGGCATGAAGTCGCGGGGGATCTACGAGACGCCCGGCGGCACGATCCTGCTGGCGGCACACCGGGGGATCGAATCGATCACGCTGGACCGGGGCGCCGCGCATCTAAAGGACGAACTGATGCCGCGCTACGCCGAGCTGATCTACAACGGCTTCTGGTTCTCGCCCGAGCGCGAGATGCTGCAGGCGCTGATCGACCGCAGCCAGGTCCGGGTGAACGGCGTGGCGCGGGTGAAGCTCTACAAGGGGTCGGCGTCGGTGGTCGGGCGCTGGTCGGACGACACGCTGTATTCGGAGAGCCACGTCACCTTCGAGGACGACGCCGGCGCCTACGACCAGAAGGACGCGGCGGGGTTCATCAAGATCAACGCGCTGCGGCTGAAACTGCTGGCCTCGCGCGACCGGCGCTGACGCAAGCGCGACGTTCCCCCCGGCGCGCCGGTTCAGAGGAAAAGGCCGGCGTTGTTGATCAGGATCACGCGCAGGGCGTAGAGGCCGACGATCAGGATGATCGGCGAGAGGTCGAGCCCGCCAAGGTTCGGCATTATCCGGCGGATCGGCCGGTAGATCGGCTCGAGCAGACGCTCCAGCCCCGTCCAGATCTGCCAGACCAGCGGCTGGTTGCGGTTGAGCACGTTGAAGTTCATCAGCCAGCTCATGATGACGTGGGCGATCACGACGAACCAGATCACGTCCAGGATGAGGAGGAGGATCTGCAGCAGCGAGGTCATGGGCGACGTCCGTCAATGGATGCTGCGTTTTACGTAGACTGGCGGGCGGACAGCCGCAAGGGTGGGGTCCGCGCGGGCCCATTCAGCGTGAATATTGCGTATGTCTCTGATAACAAACGCAAACAGAAATCGCACCCTGAGAACGACCGCCGCCCGCCGGTCCGGAGCGCTAAGCCTCGGGCGCGGTCGGGCGCGGCGAAGAACGATCTGGGCGGCCGGAGATGAAGCGGCTAAACCGGGCCGAAGCCGCGCGCGGGGTTCCATGCCGACCGAGAGAGACCGCCGCGGCGTCGCCGCCTGGATGCTGTTCGACTGGGCCAACCAGCCGTTTCAGACCCTGATCGTCACCTTCCTGTTCGCCCCCTATTTCGCCGCCCGTGTCGCCGCCGATCCGGCAGCGGGACAGGCGCTCTGGGCAGCCACGACCGCCGTGGCCGGCGCGAGCGTCGCGCTGCTCGCGCCGGTGCTCGGGGCGATGGCCGACGAAACCGGCGCGCGCAAGCGCTGGGTGGCTGCCTTTTCGGTACCCTACGTGCTCGGCTGCGCCGGGCTGTGGTTGGCCGCGCCGGCCGCGGCCGATCCGACGTTCGTTCTGGTCGCGTTCGCGCTGGCCTATGTCGGCTCGGAGCTGACGCTGGTGTTCACCAACGCGATGCTGCCCGATCTCGGGCCGCGCGCGGCGCTCGGGCGGATCTCGGGCTCGGGCTGGTCGATCGGTTATCTCGGCGGGCTGGTCGCGCTGATCCTGATGCTGACGCTGGCGGCGCCAGCCCCGGGCGGGACGCGCACGCTGATCGGGATCGCCCCGATCTTCGGCCTCGACGCGGCGGCGGGCGAGCCCGCGCGGGCCACCGGCCCGTTCAGCGCGCTGTGGTATCTGGTGTTCGCCCTGCCGTTTTTCCTTTTCACGCCCGACGCGCCGGCCCGCGCCGGGCTGGGTCGGGCGCTGACCGAGGGGCTGCGCGCGCTCGGCGGCACGCTGCGCACGGCACGGGCCAACCGCGATCTGGTGACCTATCTCGTCGCCTCGATGGTGTATCGCGACGCGCTGGCGGCGCTGTTTGCGTTCGGCGGCATCTATGCCGCCGGCGTGCTCGGCTGGGGGCTGTTCGAGCTCGGCGTCTTCGGCATCGTGGCGGCATCGACCGGCGCGCTCGGGGCCTGGCTGGGCGGCCGGGCGGATTCCGCGTTGGGGCCGCGGCCGGTGATCATCGTGTCGATCTGGGCGCTGATCGCGGTTTCGGCGGTCGCGCTGATGACCACGCGCGAGGCGGTGCTGCTCGTGCCGGTGGCGGCGGGATCGCGGCTGCCCGATCTGGTGTTCCTCGCGGCCGGCGGCCTGCTCGGGGCGGCGGCGGGGTCGTTGCAGGCGGCGTCGCGCACGATGCTGGTGGTCCAGTCCGACGGCCGCATGGCGAGCGGACAGGCGTTCGGGCTCTATGCGCTGTCGGGCAAGGCAACCGCCTTCATCGGCCCGGCGCTGATCGCGGTGACCACGGCCGTGACCGGATCGCAGCGGCTGGGCGTGAGCCCGGTCATCGCGCTGTTCCTGATCGGCCTCGTGCTGTTATACTTGGTGAAAACCGGGAACGAGCAGCCCCGAGGAGAGGCAGGATGATCGCACGTTTCGTCGCTGCGCTGGCGCTGGCCCTGGCGGTTGCGGCGCCGCCGGCGCAGGCGCAGACCGCCGGGGCGCTGTTCGGCGCTAAGGGCGCCCCGACGGCGCACGACCCGCAGCCGATCGGCGGGCATTCGCGCGGCTGCCTCGCCGGGGCGGCGCAGTTGCCCGAATCCGGCCCGACCTGGCAGGCGATGCGGCTGAGCCGCAACCACCACTGGGGGCATCCCGAGACGATCCGCTTCGTGGTCGAACTGAGCGAGGCTGCGGCGGCGGTGGGCTGGCGCGGGCTCTATGTCGGCGACATCGGCCAGGCGCGCGGCGGGCCGGTCGGCGGGCACGCCAGCCACCAGACCGGGCTCGACGTCGATATCTGGTTCACCCCGGCCCTGCGGCTCGACCTCAGCCGCGGCGACCGCGAGCGGCTCGGGGCGATCAACGTGCGCAGCGACGACCAGCGCGGGCTGAACGGCCGCTGGACCCCGGCGCACGACCGGCTGCTCGGCGTGGCGGCGCGCGACCCGCGGGTGGAGCGGATCTTCGTCACGCCGCCGATCAAGCTGCACCTCTGCGCCGCGGCCCCGGCGCGGGACCGCGCCTGGCTCGCCAAGGTGCGGCCCTGGTGGGGCCACAACGATCATTTTCACGTCCGGCTGAAATGCCCGGCGGGGGTTGCGGCCTGCCTCGACCCGGATCCGCTGCCCGAGGGCGACGGCTGCGCCGAGGCGGTGTGGTGGGTGACCAAGGCGCTGGCGCCGCCCGATCCGAACGAGCCGCCGCCGCCGCCGCGCCCGGCCCTTCGCCTCGCCGACCTGCCGCCGCAATGCGCGCAGGTGCTGAACGCGCGATGATCGGGCTGCTCGCGCTGGCGCTCGGGTTCTCCGTCGCGACGGCCGCGGCCCCGGCTGCGCGGCTCGAGCTCGACGCGCGAGTGATCTGGCGCGAGGCGGTGCCCGACTTCGGCGGGTTCTCCGGCATCGAGGTGCTGGACGCGGGCGCGGGCTTCGTCGCGATCGGTGATCGAGGCCTCTGGGTAACGGGACGCCTCGAGCGCGCGGACGGCACGCTGACCGGGGCCCGGCTCGAGGCCTCGGGGCCGCTGCGGGCGCTGTCGGGCAAGCCGCTCGGTGGCAACGAGGTCGATGCCGAGGGGCTCGCGATCGACGCCGAAGGCCGCGCCTGGGTGAGCTTCGAGGCGTTCCACCGGGTGCGGCGCTTCGACCCGCTGGACGGCGCCGCCGCGTCGGTTCCGAGCCATCCCTGGATCGAGGGGTTGCAGCGGAATTCAGGCCTCGAGGCGCTGGCGACCGATGCGGCGGGGACGCTTTACGCGATCCCCGAGCGATCGGGAGCCTGGGAGCGCCCGTTTCCGGTCTATCGGCTGCGCGCGGGCGTCTGGGACGACGCGCTGCGCCTGCCGCGCGCGGGCACCTTTCTGGTGGCGGGCGCCGATTTCGGTCCGGACGGACGGCTCTACCTGCTTGAGCGCGACTTCGTGTGGTACGGCGGGTTCGCCACCCGGGTCCGACGGTTCACGCTGGGACCCGACGGGTTCGACCCGGGCGAGACGCTGCTGGAGACGGCGTTCGGCTCGTCGGACAATTTCGAGGGTATCTCGGTGTGGCGCAACCCCGCAGGGGACACGCGGGTCACGCTGATCGCCGACGACAATTTCTTCGCGCTGCAGTCGACGGTGATCGCCGAGTATCGTGTCGTCGACGGCTGATGCGCCGGGCCGCGCAGCGCCCGAGCGCCGCGCCGACCGCCGCGCCGAGCCACGCCGAGCGTGGCGGAGCCAAGTGACATAGTTCTGTCACGCGGGGCGACTACTGAGAACAATGGCAGGTGCCGCAAGACCGGGGGAGGCCGACATGAGCGACGATCCCCTTTCGCCCGGGGCGCTCGATCTTCGGGGCAAGCGGAGCCCGATGGTCGGAATCGCCAACGACCAATCGATCGCCTATGGCTGCGTGCGGGCCCTACCGCAACTGGGGGCGGAAAAGAGGATCTGTGCGCCTACGCCGCGCGCATGATCACCGGCAACACGACCTATATCGACGGCGGCTACAACATCATGGGTTGAGCCCAACCCGGGCGGGAGAGACGATGACCGAAGCGACCAAGCCGACCGCGGCGGGACCGCGCAAATACGACACCCTGATCGAACGCGTTCGCCACCTGCCGCCGGCGCCGACGGCAGTCGCGCACCCCTGCTCGGCGGCGTCGCTGGAAGGCGCGACCGACGCGGCCGAGCTCGGCCTGATCACGCCGATCCTGGTCGGGCCGCGGGCCAAGATCGAGGCGGGGGCGAAGGCAGCGAACATCGACATCTCGGGCTATGAGTTGGTGGAGGCCGCGCACAGCCACGAGTCGGCCACCAAGGCGGTGGCGCTGGTGCGCGAGGGCCGGGCCGAGATCTTGATGAAGGGCTCGCTGAACACCGACGAGCTGCTGTCGGCGGTGGTCCAGCGCGAGACCGGGCTGCGGACCGCGCGACGGCTGAGCCATTGTTTTATCATGGACGTGCCGGGCCACCCGCAGGTGCTGACCATCACTGACGCGGCGATCAACATCTTTCCGACGCTCGAGGAGAAGGTCGACATCGTGCAGAACGCGATCGACCTGCTGCACGCCATGGGGAACGAGCTGCCGAAGGTGGCGATCCTGTCGGCGATGGAGATGGTGAACCCGAAGCTGCAGACCACGGTCGAAGCGGCGGCGCTGTGCAAGATGGCCGACCGCGGGCAGATCACCGGGGCGCTGCTCGACGGGCCGCTGGCGTTCGACATCGCGATCAGCCCGGAGGCGGCGAAGATCAAGGGGATCACCGGCCCGGTGGCGGGGTATGCGGACATCCTGGTGGTGCCGGACCTCGAGGCGGGCAACATGCTCGCCAAGAGCCTGTCGTTCCTGATGGACGCCGATTCAGCCGGGATCGTGCTCGGGGCGCGGGTGCCGATCATCCTGACCAGCCGCGCGGACAGCGTGCAGAGCCGGCTCGCGTCCTGCGCGGTGGCGGTGATGACCAACCACTATCGCCGCACGCACGCCCCCGTGATCAGCTGACGGGGGGTGTGATGGCGGACGCGGTCCTGGTTCTCAACGCGGGCTCGTCGAGCCTGAAGTTCACCGCCTTCGCCGTCGACGCGGCGGGGCAATTGGAGCCGCGCCTGAGCGGGCTTCTGGAGGAACTCTACGGCGCGGCGCGGTTTCGGGCGCGCGATGCGGCGGGCGCGACGATCGGAGAGCGTGCCTGGGACGGCGAAGCGCCCGGCCACGCCGGCGCGCTCGACTTTCTGTTCGGCTGGCTGCGCGACCAGGCAGCCGACGCCCAGCTGGTCGGAATCGGGCATCGGGTCGTGCATGGCGGGACCGCCTACGCCGCCCCGGTGCTGATCGACGAGCGCGTGCTCGCGACGCTGACGGAGCTGTCCCCGCTGGCGCCGCTGCATCAGCCGCACAACCTGCTGCCGATCCGCGAGATCGCCGGACGGCGGCCCGACCTGCCGCAGGTCGCCTGTTTCGACACGGCGTTCCACGCGACCGCGCCGGAGGTGGCGCAGGCCTTCGCGCTGCCCGCCGAGATCACCGCGCGCGGGGTGCGACGTTACGGTTTTCACGGCCTCAGCTACGAATACATCGCCTCGGTGCTGCCGGACCTCGATCCGGCCGCCGCCGCCGGGCGCACGATCGTGCTGCACCTTGGCAACGGCGCGAGCATGTGCGCGCTGATGGCCGGACGCAGCGTCGCCTCGACCATGGGCTTCACCGCGCTCGACGGGCTGCCGATGGGCACGCGCTGCGGCGCGCTCGATCCGGGGGTGGTGCTCTACCTGATGCAGGAGATGGGGCTCGATGCCGCGGCGATCGAGGACCTGCTCTACAAGCGCTCCGGGCTCCTCGGCGTTTCGGGCGTGTCGAGCGACATGCGCGAGGTGCTGGCGAGCGACGCGCCGGCGGCGCGGTTCGCGGTCGAGCTGTTCGCCTACCGCGTCGGGCGCGAGCTCGGCTCGCTCGCAGCAGCGCTCGGCGGGCTCGACGCGGTGGTGTTCACCGCGGGGATCGGCGAGAACTCGGCCGAGATCCGGGCGGCAACCGCCGGCCAGGCGGCCTGGCTGGGGCTGGAGCTCGATCCCGCCGCCAACGCGGGGCGCGGGGCGCGCAGGATCAGCGCGCCGTCGAGCCGCGTCGCGGCCTGGGTGATTCCGACCGACGAGGAGCTGATGATCGCGCGCCACACGCTGGCGACGATTGCGGCCTGACAATGATCGGCGGCCCCTGCCGCGCGGCCGGGATTGGTGAATTCTCGCGCACCGTGGACCGGTCGTCCGCGCCGCGCCGACGCCGGATCGGCGTCAGCTGGCGGTCCTTGC
Organism: Amaricoccus sp.; assembly: GCA_031413475.1. Classification (GTDB taxonomy): domain Bacteria; phylum Pseudomonadota; class Alphaproteobacteria; order Rhodobacterales; family Rhodobacteraceae; genus Amaricoccus. The sequence continues at coordinate 5,388 of JANOEW010000032.1, read as the reverse complement.
CGGCGAGGTCACGGAGCCGAGGAAGGCGCGCAGCCCCGCCGGCTCGACCGGCTTGTTGAAAAGTGGCAGCCCGAGCTTGCGGCACCGCGCGGCCAGAACCTCGCCGCGGTCGGCCGTCACGAGGCAGGCCGGCAGATCGCCGTAACGGGCGCGCAGCGCGAGGATCGCGTCCAGCCCGGTGCGGGCCCCGTCGAGATGGAAGTCCGCGAGCACCACGTCGGGCGCGATGCCGATGTCGCCGAGCAGCGCGAACGCCGCATCCTCGCCGGACGCGTCGAGCACGCTGACCCCCCAACCCTCGAGCAGCGTCGCCGTGGCGAGCCGCAGCGACGGGTCGTTCTCGATCACCAGCGCGATCAGGCTGTCCAGCGCCCCGCCCTGCCCGCCCGCCGCGTCGCCCGGCAGCCGCAGCAGCGGGGCCGAGTTCGCCGCGAGCGGCACGGCGACGCGAAACACCGTGCCCTTGCCGACCTTCGACTGCAGCGCGAGCCGATGGCCGAGCAACGCACAGGCGCGCTCGACGATCGCGAGGCCGAGCCCGACGCCGCCGTCGCCGCCCGAATCGAGCCGATGGAACTCGCGGAAGATGTGGGCGTGCTGATCCGCCGGGATGCCGGGACCGGTGTCCCAGACCTCGATGCGCGCCGCGCCGTCGATCTGGCGGGCCCCGACCAGCACCCGCCCCTGCCGGGTATAGCGGATCGCGTTCGCGAGCAGGTTCTGCACGATCCGCCGCAGATAGCCCGCGTCGCTTCGGACCACGAGCCGCGACGGCACGACCCGCAGGTCGATGCCTTTCTGCCGCGCGATCTCGCGGAACTCGGCCTCGAGCCGACCGAAGAGCCCGTCCAGCGGGATGTCGGACAGGCGCACCGCGATGTTGCCCGACTCGAGGCGCGAGATGTCGAGCAGCGCGCCGAGGATGCTCTCGACGCTCTCGAAGGCCGAGCGCACCCGGCCGAGGATCGCGCCCTGGTCGGGCGCGAAGCCCGCATCGTCGAGCGACGCGAGAAACAGCTTGGCCGCGCTGAGCGGCTGCAGCAGGTCGTGGCTCGCCGCCGCGACGAAGCGCGACTTGGTCGCGTTGGCGCGCTCGGCCTCGGCGAGCGCGGCTTCGAGCGCCAGCGTGCGCTCGTGCACCCGCTGCTCCAGCCGTTCGTTGGCGGCGTGCATGGCGCGCTTCGCCTCGCGCTCGGCGGTGACGTCGGTGAAGCTGATGACGAAGCCGCGGTCGGGCATTTGCTGGGCGAAGATGTCGAGGTAGACGCCGTCGCGGGTGGTGAGTTCGAGCACCAGCGGCAGGCGGCTGTTCGGGGTCGCGACCCACCTCGCCAGCCACTGCGGCCCGGAGGCTGCGTCCGTGACCAGCGCCGCGCCGAAGTGTTCGGCGAGCCGGCCGAAGCTGACGCCGACCCTGAGCAGCTGCATCGGCGGCGACAGCAGCGTGACCAGCCGCGCGTTCCAGCCCACGAGGCGCTGGCGCGCGTCGAAGATGCAGATGCCCTGGTTGATGTGATCGAGCGTGGCGCGGATCAGGCGCGCCTGCACGTCGAGCAGCTTGTCGCGCTCCTGGCGCTCCATCTGCACCAGTTCGGTGATGTCGGTCTGCAGGATCGCGGTGCCGCCGCCGGGGGTGCGCTGCTCGCTGACCTGGATCCAGCGATCCTCGCCGATGCGGACGTTGAAGTTGACCGACTGCCGGCGGTGGTTCGCCAGCCGCTCGCGCATCCAGCCGGCCTGGGACTGCCCGTCGGGCAGCGTGAGGTAGCGGCTGCGCGAGACGAGGCGCACGTAGTCGACGAAGCCGAGCCCGGGGGCGAGCCGCGCCGCCACGTCCGGGATCGCCATGCCGAAGCGGCTGTTGCACATGACCAGGACATCGGTCGCGTCGAACAGCGCGAAGCCCTCCTGCACCGCCTCGAGCGCGTCGTACAGGTCGGCGCGGGCGCGTTCGGCCGCCTCCATCGCCTGGGAGATCCGGGCGTTCGAGCGGTTGAGCAGCTCGAACGAAGCCTCGAGATCCTGGGTGCGCTCGCGCACCTGGTCCTCGAGCATGAGGGCGCGCTGGAAATGGGCGTAGGCCGCGCCGCCGTCGTCGGTCGCGGTTTCGACCCGGCGCATCAGCGCCTCGGTCATCTTCAGGAGCTTGGCGTTCTGCCGCTCGACCGGGTCGGCCGCGTTGACCAGCCACGAGTTCAAGCGCGCTCGTCCTCCGGCGGATAGATGGCGACGCCGGTGAAGGTCTGGTTGACGTGGACCGAATTGAACTGCTCGCCGTAGGTGTTGAACCCGACCACCTTGTGGGTCGAGAGGATGCGCGACATCTCGCGCGCGCCCTGGGCCTGTTCGACCTCGAGCCGGCGCAGGATGCAGTCGCAGCCGATGATCGCTTCGGGGACGGCGGGGCGGGCGAGCTGGTCGAGCGCGGACTCGAGGTGGCGGGTGATGTCGGTCGGCTCGGCCAGCGTCAGCACGAGGCCCTCGTCGATCGCCGAGAAGAAGGCGAGGTCGCCGTTCGGCTCGACCTTCTGGATCGCGCGCACGTGGTGCTGACCGCCGATGGTGACGACCACCGGGTGGGCGGCGAAGATGAACGGCGACAGCTGGTTCGGATCCTTGCCGACGAGGCGGGCGTATTCCGCCGCGGCGGGCTCGGCGTTGATCTCGCGCACCAGCCGGTGTTCCGGGTCGGCGCGGGTGACCACCATCTTCACCGCGGTGGGGCGGAAATGGTCGAACTTGAACACACGCACCGGCCCGCGGCTGCGCAGCACGGTCAGGACCGCGGCGTTCTCGTGGGCGCCGCCCTCGGCGATGACCGCGGTGCGGCGGAAGTCCAGCCCGTCGCCCGCCGAGCCGCCAAACAGCGGCACCGAGCCGAGGCCGTAGCGCAGCGCCGAGACGAGCAGGTCTTCGCGCTTGGCCAGGCCGTCGTTGAGCAGCCAGGCGAACTCCCAGGTCCAGTCGGGGCACGCCGCCCCGAGATCCGCGCGCATGCGCACGGCGCGCTCGCCGACGCGGGCGGCGTCGAGCGCGCGCAGATCGGAGATCAGCGAAACGCGGGCGGCGAAGTGGCTGGCGGCGAAGCCGACGGCGACGAGCTCGCCGTTGGTGTAGCCGGCGCTGGAGATCTCGCCGGCCGTGGTGCAGCCGATGACCGGGACGCCGGGGAACGCCGCCGCCGCGAGATTCGCGATGGCCTGCGGATCGGCCTCCGGCGACACGAAGAGCGCGACGAGGCTGAAGCCGCTCGATCCACGCTGCGCGTTCAAGGCGTCCAGCGCCGTCCCGGCGTCGTCGATCGGCGCATGGGCGGTCAGGACCGCGGCGCCTGTCGATTGGTGCGGGGACGGCGAGCTTGCGCTTCCGTCCAGCAGATCATCCTCCCAGATTTTACGACAGTCTAGGAGAGACCGCTCTCCCTTTGCAAGATCGATGCGAAGCGGGCCGTCTGCGCGACGAGCACGGCCTGGGTGCGGCTGTGGACGTTGAGCTTGCGCAGGATCGCGGTGAGGTGCGCCTTGACGGTGGTCTCGGCGATGTCGAGGTCGAAGGCGATCTGCTTGTTGAGCTTGCCTTCGCAGACCAGCTGGAGGATGCGCGTCTGTTGTGGGGTGAGTTCGGCGAGCCGCGCGGCGGCGTCGCGCTCGTCGATCGCGCCGACGGCGGACCGGGGCGGTTCGTAGTCTTCGGGCGTGAAGATCTCGCCCGCCCAGATCCGGCGGAAGGCCGCGGCGAAAACGCTGCGCGGGCTGTGCTTCGGCACGAAGCCCGAAGCGCCGGCGCGGATCGCCGAGGCGATCAGCCGGTCGTCCGACAGGGCGGAGACGACGACGACCGGCACGCCTGCGGCGGTCTTCTTGAGACGGACGAGACCGTCGAGCCCATCGACGTCCGGAAGCTTGAGGTCGAGCAGGACGACGTCGGGCGCTGGTTTTTCCTGCAGCCGCGCGAGGCCCTCGGCCAGCGTCGAGGCGGTCGCGATCTCGCCGACGTCGAGCGCGGCGCGCAGCGTCATCGACAGGGCTTCGCAGAACAGCGGGTGGTCGTCGATGATCAGGGCGACGCCGACGCTCGGCCGGGTCGCGGCGGCGAGGGTCACGCTTTCCTTGTCGGACACGCTGGCCCTCCGGTTGATGCGGCGGAGCATAGCCGACGCGGGTGGCTGCGTAAGCACGACTAAAGGGCGATAAACGAAAAACGCTCTCGCTCTGGAGGAGCGCAAATCCGGTTCCGATCGCGAATGCCGCACGGGCAGCAGAACGCCCGGATCGTTCGGAGCCGACCCCGCGTCGCGCCGTCACGGGATAGGACGCCTAGAGCGACGCGGTGACGCCGCCGTCCACGAAGAGGACGTGGCCGTTGACGAAGCTCGAGGCGTCGGAGGCGAGGAAGATCGCCGCCCCGACCAGCTCGTCCGGCTCGCCCCAGCGGCCGGCCGGGGTGCGCTTCTCGAGCCAGGCGTTGAACGCGGGGTCGGTCGACAGCGCCATGTTGAGTTCGGTGCGGAAATAGCCCGGAGCGATGGCGTTGATCTGGAGGCCGTGGCGCGCCCATTCCGCCGCCATGCCCTTGGTCAGCATCTTCACCGCGCCCTTGGTCGCGCCGTAGGGGGTGATCGAGGCGCGGGCCAGCTCGGAGGCGACCGAGGCGATGTTGATGATCTTGCCGCGACCGCGCGGGATCATGCGCCGCGCGACGGCCTGTCCGACGTAGAACACGCTGGAGAGGTTGGTCGCGATCAGTCGGTCCCAGGCGTCGGTGGGGAAGTCCTCGAGCGCGGCGCGGTGCTGGACGCCGGCGTTGTTGACGAGGATGGCGATCGGGCCGATCTCGTCTTCGATCCGCGCGACGCCGGCGGCGACGGACGACGGGTCCGTGACGTCGAAGGCGACGGCGCGGGCGCGGGCGCCGGTCGCTTCGAGCGCGACGCGCGCGGTTTCCAGCGTGGCGGCGTCGCGGCCGTTGAGCACGATCTGCGCGCCGGCGCGGGCGAGGCCGCGGGCGAGGGCGGCGCCGAGGCCGCGCGACGATCCTGTGACGAGGACGATGCGGCCGGTGAGGTCGAAAAGGGTCATGGCTTATCCCGGGAACAGGGTCAGGCCGCCGTCGACGCGGAGCACCTGACCGTTGATGAACTTCGCCCGCGGGCCAGCGAGGAAGGCGACGGCGTCGGCGATCTCGTCGGGCTCGGCGTAGCGGTCGAGCGAGACCTTGGCGCTGTCCATCCGCGCGGGGTCGACGGTGCGGGTGGCCTGGAAGCGCGCGGTCTTGGTAGGCCCGGGCGAGACGGCGTTGACGCGCACGCCCCTGTCGATCAGCTCCTTGGCGAGGCAGCGGGTGTAGTGGACGACCGCGGCCTTGAGCGTCGAGTAGACCACCTCGGGC
>JANOEW010000031.1:0-1674 GCA_031413475.1 Amaricoccus sp. | reverse complement strand
ACCACGGCAGCCACGACAGATCGAGCGCCCCGCCGAAATAGCAGAAGGCACGACCGGTCGAGAAGGCCATCGACGGCGCCATCGCCTTGAGCTGCGGCGGCTGCTCGACCGCCGCCAGCCACTGCACCGCCGCCGGGTAGGAGAGCCCGGTCAGGCCAACCTGGCCGTCGCTCCAGGGCTGCCGCGCGAGCCACGCGATGCTGTCGAAGCCGTCCTTGCCTTCCTGCCGATAGGGATCGAAGACGCCGTCGGAGCGGTAGCGGCCGCGCACGTCCTGCACCGCGACCGCGTAGCCCGCGCGCACGGCGCGCATCGCGAAGTCGTCCTCGCTCCACTCGGCCTGCTTTCCGTACGGGGTGCGGACGAGGAGCGCGGGAAAGCGCCCCGGGCGCTCGGGCCGGAGCACGTCGGCGCGCAGCACGACGCCGTCGCGCATCGGCACCTCGACGTCCCGGTCGATGCGAACGGATTCAGCGGCGAGCCGAACCGAGCCGAGCGCCAGCAGCGTGACGAGCGGGATGACGGCGGCGGCGTGGTTCATCGTGCGCCCGCGGCATTCTAGCCGGTCGGCCTCCGGTCGTTGCTTAGAATCGGGGGCCCATGCCCCGAGGCGCCGCCGTCCCTGGACCACCGCCGAAGCCCTTGTCGTTCATCAACATCGGAGACATGCCCGCCGGTTCAACCGGCGAGGAAAAGCCGGAATCGACCACACCGGTGACCGACGACGGCATCGGCGCATTGACGCCCCCGCCCCTGTATCTCTAGAATCGGCAGCAACTTCCGCCCCGCGCGAGGCGGCAAGCGTGAGGTGTGCGAGATGGCGACCCTAAGGCTCGTGCCCGTCTCCGGCCATCCGATCGACATCGTCAAGGACCAGACGGTCGTCGGACGTGACCCGAGCTGCGAGATCGTGGTGGACGACGGATCCGTTTCCAGAAGGCACGCGCGCCTCGAGCAACGGGGCGGAATCTGGTGGGTCGTCGATCAGGGAAGTGCGAACGGCACGTACCTCAACAGCCTTCGCATCGCCGAGCAGGCGCTCAAGAACGCACAGGAGCTCCGTTTCGGGGCGCTCGCGTATCGCGTGGACCTGAAAGACGACCCCGAGGCGACGGTTTCGACACCGATGCTGCTGAACGACTCGGCGACGGTGATGGCGGCCAGCGAGCCGCCGGCCGCGCCACCACCGCTGCCGAAGCCCGCGGCCCCGCCACCACTGCCCGCTGCGGCGTCCGCTCCGCCGAGCGCCGCCGCCGCCCGGGATCGCTTCAAGTCCGCGGCACCCGCGCACATTCCTCAGGCGGCCTCGCCCGTACCCCAGATGCCCGCGGGTCCGGCACCGGCGCGGAAGGGCAAGGGCCCGCTCGTCTGGATCGGCGTGGGCTGCTGCGGCTGCCTGCTGATCGGCGTCCTCGCCGTGGCGGCGATCTTCGGCGGCACGTACATGGCCACCAAGGGCGCCGCGGACGCCACGCACGCCTGGCTCGGCCAGGTCCGCCAGGGGAACAGCGCGGAAGTCCAGGCGGGCCTCAGCGAGAGCTACCGCGGCCAGCTGGATGCGCAGGGGCTCGAGCCGATCACGACGGTGATCGCGCAGTCGAAGGACGCCACGTTCCCGGGCCGTTCCGTCGAGAGCCTTGTCGGAGTAGGTCTTGAACACGTCGGTGGGCTGAT
>JANOEW010000030.1:0-4174 GCA_031413475.1 Amaricoccus sp. | reverse complement strand
AACGCCAGGGTGTCGTGCTGAAGTGGGTCGACATCGACCCGGACGGGTCGCTTGATCCGCAGCGCGTGATCGACGCGATCGGCCCGCGCACCAGGCTCGTCGCCGTCACCCACATGTCGAATGTGCTCGGCACCGTGGTCGACGTGCGCACGATCTGCGAGGCGGCCCGCGCGCGCGGCGTCGCCACGCTGATCGACGGCAGCCAGGCGGCGGTGCACATGCCGGTGGACGTCGCCACGCTCGGCTGCGACTTCTACGCGATCACCGGGCACAAGCTCTATGGCCCGACCGGTTCGGGCGCGCTCTTTGTCCGGCGCGACCGTTATCCCGAAATGCAGCCGTTCCTCGGCGGCGGCGACATGATCCGCGAGGTCGGCAAGGAGGCGGTCAGCTACAACGACCCGCCGATGAAGTTCGAAGCGGGCACGCCGGGCATCGTCGCAGCCATCGGCCTGGGGGCGGCGCTCGACTACGTGCAGGCGCTCGGCATGGACAACATCGCGGCCCACGAGCGGGGCCTGCGCGACTACGCGCGCGACCGGCTGCGCGGGCTGAACTGGCTCGACATCCAGGGCGATTCGCCAGGCAAGGGCGCGATTTTCTCGTTCACGCTGCAGGGTCCGGCGCACGCCCACGACATCTCGACCGTGGTCGATCGCAAGGGCGTCGCGGTGCGCGCCGGTCATCACTGCGCGCAGCCGCTGATGACCCACCTCGGGCTCAGCGCCACCTGCCGGGCGTCGTTCGGGCTATACAACACCGTCGAGGAGGTCGACGTGCTGGTGAATGCGCTCGAGACCTGCCACGAGCTGTTTGCCTGAGGCGGGCGCGGACGCAAGCCCTGCGTCCGGCCATACGTCAGGGGTTGGCCTCGCCCGGAAACAGGACGAGCACCGGGGCCGTGGCCCGGCGCCGCACCGCCTCGGCGACCGACGGGTGGAACAGCGCATTGAGTCCGGTGCGCCCGGCGCTGCCGATGACGATCAGGTCGGCGCCCTGCGTGTGCGCCACGTCGAGGATCGCGTCGGCCGGCGCGCCGCTGCGCACCAGCGCCAGCACTTCGGGCACTTGCTGCGCCTCGGCGAAGGCGGTTCCCTGGCGCACCACGTCCTCGGCGATCTCGGCGGCGAACCGCCGGACGTAGCTCTCGCGGATGCCGGCGGTCATCGGCGCTGAGACCGGCGCGGCGGGCAACTCCCGCGCGAAGGTCTGGTAGCTCTCCGGCCGGATCACGCCCTCGACGAAGCCGACGGACACCATGTCGGCGGCCTGCGCCGGGTCGGTGACACAGAGCAGCACGAGCTTCGCCCGGTGGTGATCGGCCAGCACGCAAGCGACCTGCAGCGCGGCCTGCGCGGGCGCGTTGCCGTCGATCGGCACGAGCAGACGTGAGTACATGGGTCGCTCCCCGGCGGCATCGGCTCCCGTGCGACATAGACCTCAAATCCATGCCCCGATCAACCGCCTCGTGGTCGATCACTCGGCGGCCGTGACGGCTTCAGGCGATGTCCTCGTGGAGGCACAGAATGTTGCCTTCCGGGTCGGTGAACCAGGCGGCCTTTTCGGAGCTGAGCACGCAGACATGATCGACCGTTTTCAGCCCCGGCAGATCGTAGTCGGCAAAGGCGACGCCGCGCGCCTCCATCGCGGTGATCGCCGCGCCGATGTCGTCCACCTTGAAGCTCAGCGCCGTGTGCTCGGCCTTGGTGCCGTCGGGTCGGGGAAACAGCGCGAGTTCGGTCCCGCCGCAGCGATAGACGAACTTGCCGTCCGGCTTCTCCCCGAGCGGGGGCAGGGCTAGCGCCTCCTCATAGAAGCGGCGGGCGCGCGCCATGTCCTTGACCGGCAACATGACGGTCACGGCGCTGACCGAGAGTTCCATCTTCGTGTCCCTCCATAAATGCGATGATCCAAATGTTATCGCATGGGAGGAGTCGGCGCCAGCGCCTGCGGCGGTCGGATCAGCAGGCCGGCACGTTCACCGCCAACCCGCCGAGCGAGGTCTCCTTGTAGCGCACGTCCATGTCGCGCCCGGTCTGGCGCATGGTCTCGATGCAGGCGTCGAGGCTCACCAGATGCCGGCCGTCGCCGCGCAGCGCCAGCGAGGCGGCGGAGACCGCCTTGATCGCGCCCAGCCCGTTGCGCTCGATGCAGGGGGCCTGCACCAGGCCGGCGATCGGGTCGCAGGTCATCCCGAGGTGGTGCTCGAGCGCGATCTCGGCGGCGTTTTCGATCTGCTCCGGCGTGCCCCCGAGCACCGCGGCGAGACCGGCGGCGGCCATCGCGGCGGCCGAGCCGACCTCGCCCTGGCAGCCGACCTCGGCGCCGGAGATCGAGGCGTTGGTCTTGATCAGCCCGCCGATCGCCGCCGCGGTCAGCAGGAAGTCCGGCACGGCGCGCGTGCTCGCGTCGGGCACGTGGTCGAGAAAGTAACGCAGCGTCGCGGGCACGACGCCGGCCGCGCCGTTGGTCGGGGCGGTGACCACCTGGTGTCCGGCGGCGTTCTCCTCGTTTACCGCGATGGCGTAGACCGCGATCCAGTCGTTGATGGTATGCGGGGCCGTCAGGTTCTGGCCGCGCTCGGCCAGCAGCCGCAGGTGGATCGCGCCCGCCCGCCGCCGGACCCGCAGCCCGCCGGGCAGTTCGCCCTCGGGCGCCGCTAGGCCGCGGTCTATGCAGTCCGACATCGCCGCCCAGAGCCGGGCGAGGCCGGCGTCGAGTGATTTTGCGTCGCGATGGGCGCGTTCGTTCGCGCGCTTCATCGCCGCGATCGAGCGCCCGCTCGCCCGGGCCATCGCCAGCATCTCGGCGGCGGTCGCGAACGGATAGGGCGCCAGGCTGCCGACGTTCGCGGCGGGCGGTCGGTCGAGCTCGCGTGCGGTCACGACGAAACCGCCGCCGACCGAATAGTAGGTCTCCTGCAGGTGCAGGTTGCCCGCCGCGTCCCAGACCGAGAACACCAGCCCGTTGGCGTGGCCGGGCAGGGCTGGGCCGTAGTCGAACGTCAGATCACGGTCGGGGTCGAACGCGAGCGGCGGCAGGCCGGCGGCCTCGATCCGCTTCGCCGCCGCGATGTCGGCGAGCACGGCGGCGGCGCGGGCGGCGTCGAAGACCTCCGGGGTGAAGCCCGCGAGGCCGAGGATCACCGCCCGGTCGGTGGCGTGCCCCTTGCCGGTGAAGGCGAGGCTGCCGTGCAGCCGGCAGCCGATCCGCGCCGGTGCGCCCGAGCCCGGCACCCGCTCGGCGCCGCCGCGCAGCAGCTCAAGAAAGCGCGCGGCGGCGAGCATCGGTCCCATGGTGTGGCTCGACGAGGGCCCCACGCCCAGCTTGAACACGTCGAAGACGCTCAGGAACACGTCCGCCATCCTCCGGTTGCGTGCGCCATCATGCCGCGCCGAAGGTCCCGCCGACAGCCCAAATGCGACCGCGCCCGTCCCGGGTGGAGTCGGGGGGGCGAAGCCGCTTCCGGAGGTCGGCCGATCGGCCTATAAGGCGCCGAGCCGTTCAAACCGGAGCCGCCGTCGATGACCCTCGCCCCCGCCGATCTCGCCAAGCACGCTGCGGCGGCCCGCGCGCTCGCCCTGGTCGAGGACGGCATGCGGCTCGGGCTCGGCTCGGGCTCGACGGCCGCCTGGTTCGTGCGCCTGCTCGCGGCGCGCGTCGCCGGGGGTCTGCGGGTGACCTGCGTCGCGACCTCGGGCGGAACCCGGCGGCTGGCCGAGGAATTGCGGCTACCGCTCGTGGCGCTCGAGGCGGCGGCGCCGCTCGACCTCACCATCGACGGCGCCGACGAGATCGATCCCGATCTGACGCTGATCAAGGGCGGCGGCGCGGCGCTGCTGCAGGAAAAGATCGTCGCGGCCGCCAGCGCCCGCTTCGTGGTCATCGCCGAGGACGCCAAGCGGATCGCCACCCTCGGGACGTTTCCGTTGCCGGTCGAGGTGGTGCGCTTCGGCTGGCCGGTGACCCGCACCGCGATCGAGGCGCTGCTGGCTCGCGCCGCCGTCGCCGAGCGGCGGATCAGCCTGCGGCTGGACGGGGACGCGCCGCTCGTGACCGACGAGGGGCACCACATCCTCGACCTGCGTCTCGGGCGGATCGGCGACGCCGAAGCCCTCGCGGCTGGGCTCAACGCCATCCCGGGCGTGGTCGAGCACGGGCTGTTCATCGGCAT
>JANOEW010000029.1:0-1813 GCA_031413475.1 Amaricoccus sp. | reverse complement strand
GCGCGGGTAGCGCCGCTCGTAGCCGACCAGCTGCACCATCGCGAGCACGTCGGCGATGCGCCGGTCCATGTCGACGGCCGGCACCCGGCGCATCTCGAGGCCGAAGGCGAGGTTCTCGCGCACCGTCATGTGCGGGAACAGCGCGTAGTTCTGGAACACCATGCCGATGTCGCGCTTCTCGGCGGGCAGAAGCGTCACGTCCGCGCCGTCGAAGCGGATCGTCCCGCCGGTCGGCAGCTCGAAGCCGGCGACGCAGCGCAGCGTCGTGGTCTTGCCGCAGCCGGACGGGCCGAGGAGCGAGACGAGCTCGCCTTCGGCCACTTCGAGATCGACGCCGCGGACCGCGGCGACCCGGTCGAAGGTCTTCTCCAGCCCGGCGATCGAGAGGCGGGTCATGCGCCCGCCGGCGACGGCCGCCTCACCGCCCCCCGCCTCACCTCATCCCGGCTCACCGCATCGTGCGGTTCCACCGCTCCGTGACCACGTCGCGCTGCGCGTTGGCCGCGGCCCAGTCCCATTTCAGGATCTTGCCGATGTCGTTGACGCCGATCGGCAGCGTCGCCTTGAGGTCGTCGGGGATGGCGACGTTGACGTTGACCGGCGTCACGTAGAACTCCGAGACGCAGCGCTTCTGCACGTCCTCGCTGAGGATGTAGTCGAGGTACTTGCAGGCGCCATCCTTGTTCGGGCCGTTCTTGAGCAGGTTGAAGGACTGCTCGAACATGAACATGCCCTCGGTCGGCGCCACGAAAGCGACGGGCGTACCCGCCTTGCGGAGCCGCACGACCTCGGGCAGGTCGAGGATGCCGATCGAAACCTCGCCGCGACCGAGCAACTGGCCGAGCGAGCCCGAGAAGTCCACCTGCGGGAACGGCTTGAGCTTCTCGATCGCGGTGAAGCCGGCGTCGAAGTCGAGCGGCCCCTTGCCGAAGATCTTCGAGGTCAGCATCAGGAACATGTACCCGGCCGAGTTCCCGAGCTGGTACATCCCGATCTTGCCCTTGAACTCCGGGTTGTCCCAGAGATCCTTCCACGACGTCGGCGCCTTCTTGACCACGTCGGTGCGGTAGCCGAGGCCGATCGGCGAGATCATGCCGTAGACGCCGTTGTTGTCGGGCGTCGCCTTGGCGTCGGGGTGGACGAACTTCAGGTTCGGTACCTTGTCCGCCGGCCACGGGTCGAAGAACCCCTCGCCGCGCAGCAGGGCGGCGAAGATCTCGTTCATCATGATGTAGGAGTAGGGCGGGTTGGCCGGCCCGGCGGCGCGCAGTCCCGCGGTCCAGGTGCGCGCGAGGCCGCTGTCGTATTTCGCCTTGACGCCGCTCGCCTTCTCGAAGCCCGGCAGCACGATCTCGCGCCAGAACTTCTCCCAGCTGCCGCCGTAGCCGTTGACGATCAGTTCCTGCGCCTGCGCGCGCGCCGACATCGCCGGCGACATCAGCGCGAGGCCGCCGGCGCCGGCGAGCAGCGAGCGGCGATGAAGTGCATGGTCCATGAAATCCCCCTTTCGTGGGGCCCCGCGACGGGCCCGTCTTCGGTGGCCGGACGGTATCAGCCGGGCCGGGCGATGCAAGCCGCGCGCCTAGCTCCGTTGCCGGTAGGCGTAGTTCCGGTCGAGGCGCTCCATGACGTAGTCGCCGAAGCGGACCGGCGGCCAGCGCGGCGCCTCGCCGGCGGGAACCGTACCGGGCAGCGCCGCCGCGACGCTGTCCATCGCGGGATCGAAGAAGAACGGCACCGAGTAGCGGTCGCGGCCCGAGACGTTGCGCACGCGGTGCGGGGTCGAGACCAGCCGGTCGTTGGTCCAGCGCAT
>JANOEW010000028.1:0-7171 GCA_031413475.1 Amaricoccus sp. | reverse complement strand
GCCCAGCAGCAGGTTGCCGCTCTCGCGCAGGCGCGAGTTGATGCCGTAGTCGGAGAACATCGGCGCGGCGGCCATGGTCAGCAGACCCATGATGGTGAAGGCCACCATCAGCTCGATCAGGCTCAGGCCGCGCGCGGTCGGCAGCGGGCGTGGGCTCAGCTGTCGCATGTGTTGCCCTTGACCGACCAGCAGGCGGTGGCCGGCACACCCCGGGGGTGGGCCGTGGTGCTGCGCGCGCCGGTATGGGTGATGGTGTAGGTGTAGCCGGCCATCGCGCCGGTGCCCGTGGCCGTGGCGGTGAAGCCCTGGGTTCCATTGCTCAGGGCGCAGGTGACGGTGAAATTGGCGACGGCAGGCACGGCCACGCCGCAGGCCGCACCGTTGGCGTAGTTGCCGCTGTCTTGGTAGCGCTGTTCCATGCGCGCGAAGTACGACGACAAGCCGTCCATCGCCGGCGGCACGCGCGCAGCTGCGTCAGCACCGCGCCCGACGCGTCCTTCACGCCGGACACGTCGGTCAGCAGCAGCAGCCGGTCGGCCTGCATCGCCGCGGCGATGGCGCCCGCGGCGGTGTCGCCGTTGACGTTGAACGTCTCGCCGCCGCGCCCGGCGCCGACCGGCGCGACCACCGGGATGAAATCCGAATTGAGGAAGGTCCGCAGCACCTCCGGATTCACCTCCACCGGCCGGCCGACGAAGCCGAGATCGATGCCGCCCGCGCCGAGGTCCTTCTCGCAGATCATCAGGTTCGCGTCCTTACCCGACAGCCCGACCGCCTTGCCGCCCTGGCCGTTGATCGCCGCCACGATCCGCTTGTTGATCCGGCCCGACAGCACCATCTCGACCACCTCGACGGTCGCCGCGTCGGTCACGCGCTTGCCATCGACGAAGGTGGAGGCGATTTCCAGCCGCTTCAGCATCTCGTCGATCATCGGCCCGCCGCCGTGCACCACCACCGGATTCACGTTGCACTGCTTCATCAGCACGATGTCGCGGGCGAACTCGTCCATCGCCGCGTCGTCGCCCATGGCGTGACCGCCGAACTTGATCACCACCGTCGCGCCGTCGTAGCGCTGCAGATAGGGCAGGGCCTCGGCCAGCGTGCGCGCCGTCGCGATCCAGTCGCGGGTCTGGGCGGCGGATCGATCCATGGCGGCGCGCTCCTCTTCGTGCGGGCCCCGTGCTTGTGCCGGGTCGGGGCGGGGCTTACACTCGGGCACCCGCTTGGACAAGGAGTCCGCGCCATGCCGAAACGTTCGTTCCTCGCAATCGCCGCCGTCATCCTCGGCCTCGTCGCGGTGGGACCGGCGCTCGCGGCAAGTCCGCGCTGCGCCGCGCATTTCCGCGACTACGATCGCGCCGTGCTGTTCTTCAGCAACAGCGGCTGGTCGAACAACCCCAATCCCGCCTCGGCGATCGACCGCTCGGTCCAGCGGCTGCGCCAGGGCGACTGCCTGACCGGCTGGGACGAGATCGCCCGCGTGCAATTGCTCGGTGAAGAATTGCGCGGCACGCTGCGCGGCGAGTCCGGCGCGCCGATCAAGCCGACCACCCTCCAGGTCGGGATCGTGCTCGGGATCAACTCGGAGATCCAGGCGCGGCAGTTCTTCGCCAACCTCGGCTACCGCGTTCGCAGTCAGGGCGCGCCCTTCGTCGGCCGGCGGATTTACATCGGGCCGTTCACGACCGAAGGTGGCCTCGCTGAAGCGGTCGAGGTGGCGTTGCGCGCCGGGTTCGTCGTGCCCTACCCGCGCCGCTTCTGACATGGAACGGCGGCGCGCGGCCTGGCTTGCCGGCGTCGTGCTCGCCGCCACCGCCTGCGCGTTCCCGCAGCAGAGCTCGGATCGCGCCGCCTGCGTCGCCTTGTTCCTCGACTACGACCGCCAGGCCCAGTTCAGCCCGGTCGAGATCTTCGACCGGCGCCGCGACCGCGAACGCCCGAACCCCGCGCTGTCGCGGCTCGCGGTCCAGCTGGTGCAGAACGACTGCCTGACTCGCGCGCGCGATCTCGGCAACCTCGACGCCGTCGCGGACGCACGCGGCGGCGCGACGATTGTGGACGGCGGCCCGCCGCTCGGCCGGCGGGTCGCGGTGCACGCCGGCGCGCTCACCAGCGAGGCCGACGCCGCCCGGGCGGTCGCGTTCTTCGCAGCCCAAGGGCTGCGGGCGACCAGCATCGGCAACGCGCAGCTCGGCCGCCGGGTCTACGTCGGGCCGGTCACGACCGAGGGCGCGCTGGCCGAGGTCATCGCCGTCGCCACCGAGGCGGGTTTCGTCGCGCCCTATGCCGCGCAGTTCTTCCGCTTTTAGGGGTCAGCCATCGCGGCGATCACGCTGCGCAGCACGTCGAGCCCGCGCCCGGTCTCCGACGAGGTGACAACAATCCCCGGGAAGGCCGCGGGCGCCTTGGCGAGCACGAGCGCGACCTCGTCGCAGACGCGCGCGAGGTCGGCGGCCGAGGGCTTGTCGGCCTTGGTCAGCACCACCTGGAAGGTTACCGCTGCGCGGTTCAGTAGAGTGACGATCTCGGCGTCGGCGGCCTTGACGCCGTGCCGCGCGTCGATCAGCAGGAACGCGCGCCGCAGGGTCGGACGACCGGCGAGGTAGGCGCGCAGCAGCTCCTGCCACTTGGCGACCACGGCCTTCGGCGCCTCGGCGAAGCCGTAACCCGGCAGGTCGACGAGATAGAGCGCCGCGCCGAGCGCGAAGAAATTGATCTCCTGCGTGCGGCCGGGCGTGTTCGAGGCCCGCGCCAGCGCCTTTCGCCCGGTCAGCGCGTTGATCAGCGAGGACTTGCCCACGTTCGACCGGCCGGCAAAACAGACCTCGAGCCGGTCCGCGGGCGGCAGGCCGTCCATCGCCACGACACCCTTGACGAAGTCGCAGGGCCCGGCGAACAGCTTGCGCCCGCGCTCCAGCGCCTCGGGGTCGTCCTCGCCGACCGGGGCGAAGATCGCGCTCATCCGCCCGCCGCCCACCGCCGCCGCGCGGCGGTCAGGACGCAAGGATCGGGCCCGGTCACGCGAGGGCCGCCACGTCGTCGAGCCGCACCGCTCCGCCCGCGGTCACCTCGGCATAGACGCCGAAGTCCTGGTGGCCCCAGCCCGCCTCCAGCGCGCCGAGCGTGTCCGCGTCGCCGACGCCGGTCTCGGGATTCACCGTCGTCGCCTTGCAGCGGGTGATGCGCTCGCGCACGACCAGCGTCGCATCGCCGAGCCGCAGGGTGCGGCCGATCCAATCGAACTCCCGCCACGGCGCGAGCCCGCCGAGCCAGACGTTGCCGCGGAACCGCTCCATGGCGAGGGGCCGGCCCAGGCGCTGGCCGAGCGCGGCGAGGCTCGCGGCGTTCAGGATCGAGATCGAGGGGAAGTCGCTGTCGGTCATGCCGCGCGCCGCGGCCCGCACCACGAAGGCCGGTCGCGCCCGTCCGGCCGCGTGCAGCGGGCCGAGCCAGGCCACCAGCGCCGCGGCGTCCCCGGGCTGGTCGAGCGCGACGGTGATGTCCGGGCGCGCCGGATGGCGCAGCGTCACCCGTGCGGCGGCCTCGTCGGTCTCGGCGCGCACGGCCATCAGCGCCGCGGTCCGTGCGCCGCGGCTGAAGTTGACGCACGGCGCCCAGGCGGCGTCCCCCGGCGCCACCTTCGCCGCGTCGTGGGCCACGGCCCAGACCCGGTCCCACGGCATCGTCGCCCCCGAGGCCAGCGTGGTCGCGGCCACCGCCTCGACGCCCACGCCCTTGATCGGGTGGCGGTAGAGCCGCGCGACCCGCGCCAACCCCTAGTCCGCCTTTCGCGTGCGCTTCAGCCCCGACAGGATGTTGCCCAGCACGTTCGGGTTCACCCCCTGGCTGCGCATGATCAGATACTGCTGGGTGAAGGTGATCATGTTGTTCGCCACCCAGTAGATCACCAGCCCGCTCGCGAAGGTGCCGAGCATGAACATGAAGATCCACGGCATCCAGGCGAAGATCATCGCCTGGGTCGCATCGGTCGGCGCCGGGTTCAGTTTCATCTGCAGCCACATCGAGATGCCCATCAGCACCGGCCAGACGCCGATCGACAGGATGAACAGCAGGCTTTCGGGCCCCGGCGCGGCCCAGGGCAGAAGGCCGAACAGATTCAGGATCGAGCTCGGGTCGGGCGCCGACAGATCCTTGATCCAGCCGAAGAACGGCGCGTGGCGCAATTCGAGCGTGACGAAGATGACCTTGTAGAGCGAAAAGAAGATCGGGATCTGCAACAGGATCGGCAGGCATCCGGCGGCCGGATTGACCTTCTCGCGCTTGTAGAGCGCCATGACCTCCTGCTGCATCTTCATGCGATCGTCGCCGGTTTGCTCCTTGATCTTCTCCATCTCCGGCTGCAACGCCTTCATCTTCGACATCGAGACGTAGGACTTGTAGGCGAGCGGAAACAGCAGCGCCTTGATGATGACGGTCAGCGAGATGATCGCCAGGCCCATGTTGCCGAGCAGCTGGTTGAGATAGTGCAGCGCCATGAAAATCGGCTTGGTCAGGAAGAAGAACCAGCCCCAGTCGATCGAGTCGACGAACTGGAGTATTCCCTTGTCGCGCTGGTAGTCGCGGATCGTCGCCCATTCCTTCGCCCCGGCAAAAAGCCAGGTCGACACCTCGGCCGCAGCCCCCGGCGCCACGGCCATCACCGGCAGGCGCATGTCGGTCTGAGAGGTGTTCGAGCCGGGGTTGAACTTGGTCACCGCGGTGAAGCTCTGCCCCGGCTGCGCCGCCAGCGTCGACATCCAGTAGTGGTCGGTGAAGCCGATCCAGCCGTTCTCGGCCACGGGAAAGCTTGCGGCGTTGGCCTGCTCGGCCGGATCGAACGCCAGGTCCTCGAGACCGTTCCAGGTCGTCAGCTGCAGTGTGCCGTCGGCGGCGCCGACCACGCCCTCGTGCAGGATCCAGAACCCGCGCAGGTCGTCCGGACGACCGTGCCGCGCGATGATGCCGTAGGGCGCCAGCCGCACCTCGGCCGCACCTCGGCCGCGGTCGTGTTCTCGACCGCCTGGACGACCGTGAACATGAAGTTCGCGTCGACCGACATGGTGCGCCGGAACACCAGCCCGGCGCCGTTGTCCCAGACCAGCGTCACCGGCGTCGTCTCGGTCAGGACCTCGCCGGTCTCGATCGACCATTCGGTGTTCGGCCCGGGCACCGCGTCGGCCGCCAGCCCCCCCGCCGGCGCCCAGCCGTAGAGCGCGTAATAGGCGTTGGGCGACCCTGCCGGATTCAGCAGCGTGACCGTCGGCGAGCCCTTCTCCACCGTCTCGAAGTAGTCGAGCAGGTGGATGTCGTCGATCCGGCCGCCCACCAGCGAGATCGAGCCGAGCAGCCGCTCGGTACGCACCGGCACCCGCGCGGTCTTGCCCAGCACCTCGTCGCGCGCCAGGATCGCCTCGCCGGCTGCGACCTCGACGCCCGGCGCGACGCCGCCGTCGGGCTGAACCAATTCCGTCGGCGCCTGGGCCGTTTGCTGCGGCGCGGGCGGCGGAAACAGCAGGAACCAGACCAGGATGACGAGAAAGCTCAGCGCCGTCGCGAGGATCAGATTCCTGTTCTGGTCATCCACCGCGCGACTCCCGTCAGCCTGGGCAAAAAGCTGTCCGGGTTCAACAGAACCGACCTCGAAAGGTCAAGGCTAATTCGGGTCGCGCGCCGCGGGCCGCCCCTGCGCCTGCGCGGCGCCGGCGTCGGGACGAAAATCACGCAGCCAGCCGAAACTGTCGGCCTGCGACATCGGCCGCGCGACCAGATAGCCTTGGGCGTGATCGCAGCCGAGACCGCGCAGCGCCGCCGCCGCCGCCTCGGTCTCGACGCCCTCGGCGAGGGTGCGGATGCCCAGCGCCTTCGCCATCGCGATCATCGAGGCGGTCAGCGTCTGCTGCTCCTCGTTCGCCTCGATTCCTTCGACGAAGCTGCGATCGATCTTGATCCGGTGCACCATCAGCCGCCGCAGGTTCTGGATCGAGGCGTGGCCGGTGCCGAAGTCGTCTAGCTCGATCTGGAACCCCGCCGAGGCGAGGCCGCGCAGGTTCCTGACCATCAGATCCTCGTCGTTCTTGATCAGCACCGTCTCCAGCACCTCGATCGCGATCCGGCCCGGGTCGATGTCGTTGCGCTCCACCTCCCACTTGATCTTCTCGATCAGCCGCGGGTCGCGCAGCTGCGCCATGGCGAAGTTGATCCCAACCCTCGGCACGCTGAGCCCGGCCGCATCCCACGCGTTCAGCGCCGCCAGCGTCTGGCTCAGCACCGCCTCGCCGATGCGTTCGGTCAGGT
This sequence comes from Amaricoccus sp., assembly GCA_031413475.1. Taxonomy (GTDB): domain Bacteria; phylum Pseudomonadota; class Alphaproteobacteria; order Rhodobacterales; family Rhodobacteraceae; genus Amaricoccus. The sequence goes on along the minus strand of JANOEW010000028.1, from coordinate 877 downwards.
CCGCGGCCTCGGCGAAGTCGAGAAACGCCGGTGGCGCCAGCAGTCCCCGGCGCGGATGGCGCCAGCGCACCAACGCCTCGAAGCCCGAGAACGCTCCGGTCGCGAGCTCGATCTGCGGCTGGTAGAACGCCCCGAGCTCGCCGCGCTCCAGCCCGGCGAGCAGTTCCGTGAACAGCGCCTCGCGCCGCTCCGCCTCGACGCGCAGGTTCTCGCGGAAGTAGCGGATCGCGCCGGGCGCGGCGTCCTGCGCCGCGCCGAGCGCGATCTCGGCGTTGGCGAGCGCCCGCTCGGCCTCGGGCAGGTCGTCCGACAGCAACGTCACCCCGATCGAGCAACCGATGCGCCGGGCACCGCCCTGCAGCGAAAACGGCATGGTCAGCGCCGCCTGCACCCGGTGCGCGATGCCGGCGGCGGCCCCGGTGTCCTCCAGGTCCGCGGCGACCAGCACGAAGTCGTCCTGGCCGAGATAGGCGGCGAAATCGCCGGAGCGCAGCGTGCCGCGGATCCGCCGGGCGGTGATGCGCACGACCTCGTCGGCGACCCGCGGGCCCAGCGTCTCGCGCAGGGTGGCGAACTTGTCGAGCCCGAGCCGCAGGATCGCCGTGTGCCGCGTCGCCCGCTCCGCCCCCGCGGCCAGCCGGGCGAGATGGGCTTGCAGGTAGGTCGCGTTCGGCAACTGGGTCAACGGGTCGTGCAGCAGCCGAAACCGGTTCTCCCGCTCGGTCTCGGCGCAGGCCCGCGCCCAGGCGGCGATGCGCGCCCGCGCGGGCAGCGCCACCGCCGCCGCGAGCGCCGCCAGCGCCGCGAACTGCAGCGCGATCACCATGGCCCGCGCCAGCCGCGCCTGCGCCCGCGCCCGCGCGGCCTCGCTCTCGGC
>JANOEW010000027.1:0-5457 GCA_031413475.1 Amaricoccus sp. | reverse complement strand
GTCGCTTGGATAGCGTTCGGCATTCCGTCTATGCTCGAAGCGAGCGGTATCATTCCAAGGCATCCGGTTCCCCAATCTTCTCGAAAAAGACGGAGAATCACAAAACCCTGATATCGATCAACTTCTTTTCGGGCAGGCTCTAAGGAAGACCGATGAACCGCCGCCACTTCCTCGCCGCCCTCGCGGCCCTGCCCGCCCTCGCCCTCGCCGGCGCCGCCGCCGCCCAGGGCGTCGACGTCTCCGCGATCGAGACCTACCTACGCGGCCTGCGCAGCGCCGAGGGGACGTTCCGCCAGACCAACCCCAACGGCTCGACCCAGACCGGGCGGTTCTACCTCGCCAAGCCCGGCCGCATCCGCTTCGAATACGAGACGCCACCCGGCGCGATGGTCATCGCCGACGGCATCAACGTCGCCGTGTTCGACCCCAAGTCGAACCGCGTCTCGCAGCGCTACCCGCTCGGCCGCACCCCGCTGTCGCTGCTGCTGCGCGAGAACCTCTCCTTGCGCGAACCCGGCATGGTCCAGGGCGCCACCCGCGACGCGGGCGGCGTCCAGGTTACCGTCGTCGACCCCCGCGCGCCCGCCGAAGGCCGGATGATCATGACCTTCGCCGAGAACCCGGTGGCGCTCACCCAATGGGTCATCACCACCAAGGCCGGCCAGCGCACCGCCGTCGCCCTGACCGCGATGACGACCGGCGTCACGCTCGACCGCAGCCTGTTCAACATCGAGCTCGCCGAAGCGAAGCTGCGTTAACGGACTCCCGGCCACGCCGCCGTTAGCGATTCAGTAATCAAACAACTCCAACGACTTGCCGAATATTCACGCCGAATAATCCCTAACGCGCCCGCCGGCCCGCCACGCCGCCCAGTCCTCCGGCGTATCGAGATCGACCACTGCCCCCCGCCCCGGGGTCGGCACGTCGGTCACGAACTCCGCCGCCTCCCGCACCACCTCCCGCGCCCCCCGGTCCCCGGTCAGCCCCGCCAGCGTCTCGAAGAACCGCCGCCCGAACAGCACCGGATGCCCCGGCTGGCCGCCCTCCGCCACCGCCCGGCAGATCTCGCGCCCCTCCTCCGGATCGAACGCCGCGATCAGCCGGTCGATCGCCCCGGCCCCCACCTCCGGCATGTCCGCCAGCAGCACCACCACCGCGTCGGCCCGGTCCGCCACCGCCGCCAGCCCCGCCCGCAGCGACGCCGCCATCCCCTCCGCCGCGTCCGCCGCCTCGACGATCTCCACCCCCGTCCCCGCCAACGCCGTCCGCCGCGCCGCCGCCCCCGCCGGCAGAACCGCCACCACCAGGTCCGCCTGGCTCGCCCGCGCCGCCTCCGCCGCCGCCCGCAGCACCGGCCGCCCGTCCGCCACCGGCTCCAGCAGCTTGTCCGCCCCCCGCATTCGCGACCCGGACCCCGCGGCCAGCAGCACCGCCGCCACCCGAGGCCGCCCCGCTGCCTCAGGCGCGCCCCCGGCGCGCGGCTGCGGCCGCAGCGGGATTTCCTTCAGCAACCCGCCCACCCCCATCGCCGCGATGTCGGCGCCCGTCACCTCCAGCCCCGCCGCCAGCCGCTCCAGCACCCAGTCCGCCCCGTTCAGCGCCGGCGACCGCGCGCAGCCCGGCAGCCCCACCACCGGCCGCCCCGCCTGCTCGCCGAGGAACAACAGGTTGCCCGGATCGACCGGCATCCCGAACCGGATCAGCCGCCCCCCCGCCGAGACCACCGCCGCCGGACAGACGTCGGCCGCATCCGAGGTCGCCGAACCGCCGAGGATCAGCACCAAGCCCTGCGGCGCCGTGGTGAGCGCCGCAGCGACCGCCCCCATCTCGTGCGCCACCGTGACCGGTGGGCGCAGCGCGAGCCCCAGGCCCCGCAGCCGCGCCTCGATCACGGCGGCCCCCTTGGCGAGCAGGCTCTCCTTGAGGCCGGGCGTGCGCGTCAGGATCAGGCTCGCCGCGCCCGAACGGAAGGCATGCAGCCGCAGCGCCGCCGGCCCGAGCGCCGCGGTCGCGCGCGCGACCGCCGCGCCCGCGACGCCGTAGGGGATGATCTTGACCGTGGCGATCATCTGCCGGGCGGCGACGCGCGACCAGTCCGGCAGCGTCGCCAGCGTGATCCCCGGGTCGACCGCGTTGAGCCGTCCCACAGTGGCGGCGTCGACACGCAGCACGCCGGCGGCGACGGCGAACAGATTCGCCCGGCCGGTGAACGGGGCCGAGACGCTCAGTCCGAGCGCGCCGGCGTCGGGCGCGAGCGCACGGGCCAGCGCCTCGGCGGCGGCGTCCTCGGAGAGATCGCCGGGCTCGAGCCGCGCGACGGTGGCCTCGGTCACCCCGGCCGCCGCCAGCGCGGCGACGTCCGCCGGACCGAGCAGACGGCCCTTGCGGAGCCTGGTCCCGCCCGCGCTCAGCGAATGCGCGAGCACCGCGCCTTCGGCCTGCGCCAGGGGGACCGGGCCGAAGCGCACGTCAGGGGCGGCTCGCCGGCCGGCGGAGCCGCTCGGTGATCTGGGCCAGGATCGAAACCGCGATCTCGGCCGGCGACTTCGCGCCGAGGTCGAGGCCGACCGGGGCGTGGATGCGGGCGATCTGGGCCGCGGTGAAGCCGGCGTCGCTCAGCCGAGCCACGCGCTTGGCGTGGGTGCGGGTCGAGCCGAGGCAGCCGAGATAGAACACCGGGGCGCGCAGCGCCGCCTCGATCGCGGGATCGTCGAGCTTGGGGTCGTGGGTGAGCGTGACCACCGCGGTGCGGGTGTCGAGACCGAACTCGACCAGCGCGGCGTCGGGCCAGTCGGACAGCAGGCGGGCGTCGGGAAACCGGGCGACGGAGCCGAACGCCTCGCGGGGGTCGACGATCGCGACGTCGTAGCCGGCGAGCCGCGCCATCGGCGCGAGCGCCTGGGCGATGTGGACGGCGCCGACGATGGCCATCCGCAGCGGCGGGTTGTGCACGCCGAGGAACCAGTCGTCTGCGAAGCCGGACTGGTCGGCGATGAGCGCGGCCTCGGCGGCGGGCCAAAGCGGATCGTCGGGATCAGCCACCAGGCGGCGCTCCCAGGTCTCCGGGCGGACGGCGTAGACCACCGGGCGGCGGGCGGCGCGGGCGGCGGCGAGGTCGGCGATCAGCGCGGCGTCGGGGCCCTGGCCGACCCCGAGCGGCTCGACCAGCACCCGGATCGTGCCGCCGCAGGCGAGGCCGACGGCGAAGGCGTCGTCGTCGGAGACGCCGTAGGTGAGGATCCTGGGCTTGCCGTCCGCAAGCGCCTCGAGCGCCTCGGCGACGACGGCGCCCTCGACGCAGCCGCCGGACACCGAGCCGGTCATCTCGGCTGCGCCGGAGACGGCGAGCTGGGAGCCTTTCGAGCGGGGCGCGGAGCCCCAGGTCTCGACCACGGTGGCGAGGGCCGCGCCCTTGCCGGCGCGGGCCCAGGCGAGCGCGGCCTCGGGGATGGCGTCGGGGTCGGGGGTGGTCATGGGGCGCTCCGAAGCCGCTTCACCTCGCATATAGGCGGTGGACGGGGCGGTCGAAAAGGGGCGCCTTCGGCCCGGATCCTCGACCTCGCCCGGCGTTCGCGGCTCGCCCAATCAACCCGTTGTTTCGGTTCGACTTCCTCACCGGGGGCGCATAGCGCTGTCAAAGCCCCGAACTCCGGCGCCGCCGCTCGAAGCGCCGTGACGGCCGGGGCGCGCGGGGATCGGCTCGGCCGGACAGGAACCCGGGGCTACTGGCCGTCATCCTTACGCGCCTGCAGCCACTCGAGATAACAGCAGGCTTCGTCGCAGCACGACTCGAGCGACGGGACGAGGTCGGCGGGCAGCGCGGCCTGCCGCGCGGCGCCCTTTCGGTCGGGCTGCTCGATCGTCGGGTTCCGAGGCTGCATCGTCGCGCGGGCCGGCCCGGAAAGCTCTGACGCGTCGTCAGCTTGCACCACGGGCTCCCCCATCACTCGGACTCAAGCACGGTCTCGAAGCCCTCGAATTCCGGGTGGCCCGCGTACATCGGCTTGTTCCGCCCGGCGTCGCGATGCGCACGCCGAAAGGCCTCGGACCGTGTCCAGGCCTCGAAGGCGGCGCGGTCCTGCCACTGGGTGTGCGACGCGTAGAGCACGGTGTCATCGCCCTCCGGGCCACGCAGCAGGCGGAAGGCGACGAAGCCCGGAACCTCGCCGAGCGACGAGTCGCGCGTCCGCCAGACGGTTTCGAAGGCGTCGGCCTGCTCCAGAAGGACGTTAAAGCGGTTCATCGCGATATACATGGGCAAGGGCCTCCGGAATGAGATCGTGGCTCGCGGCCGCCTGCGCGCGCGCACAGGCGGGCGGCGGTTCCGGCGGTCGCGGTGTTGAGGAGCGTGCGGCGACGGGGGATCATCACTCGGTCACCTCCGCCGCCAGCCCGGTCGCCAGGTCGCGCCAGTCCGCGCGCTCGGGCTCGCCCGGCGGACGCAACCCGAACACCTGGGCGAAGGCGAAGCCACCCGCGTCGTAGAGTTCGAGCGCGTGCACGTCGCCGCGCAGCGAGGGCATTTGCACCACCCAAGCGCGATCGACGGCGTCCCGCGCCGCGCCCACGCCGCCGGCGACCCGCGCCGCGACCAGTTCGGCCTCGCTCACCCCGAGCCGGGCGGCGGCGTCGCGGGCGCGCGGCGGCCCCGCCTCCGACACGACGGCGGCGTGACGGTCCCGCAGCGCGGCAGCGGCGGCGTGATCGAGCATCGTGCCTCCGACGGTTGGCACCCCTTCGGTCTGTATAGACGATAAGGCCCGTGCGAAGAAGCGTTTCCGACTGCTTTGATCAGGAATAGGCCCGCGACCTTCCGCTGCTCGACGAAAACGGCCAAGATGCGGAGGTAGACCCGCCGGGCGTCAGATGCGCCGCCGTGGGACCGCGTTCAGTCTTCCGCGCCGCCCTCGAAGATCGCCCGCTCGTTGCAGCTGGCGACCCGCAGGATGTTGGTCGAGCCGGCCACGCCGAACGGGATCCCCGCGGTGACCACGATCCGGTCCTCCAGCGAAGCGAAACCGTGATCGCGCGCCACCCGGGCCGCCGAGACCACCGCCATCTTGAAGCGGTCGACCTCGGGCACCACCACGCAGTGCAGCCCCCAGCTCAGCGCCATCCGCCGCGCCGAGCGGATCAGCGGCGTCAGCGCGATGATCGGCACCCGCGGCCGCTCGCGGGCCGCCAGCAGCGCGGTGGTGCCGGAATGCGAAAAGCAGCAGATCGCCTTGACCCGCGTGGTCTCGGCCACCTCGCGCGCGGCGACGGTGATCGCGTCCGACACGCCGGCCCGGCCGGCGGTGCGCTGCGCCTCGATCACCTGACGGTAGATCTCGTCGCCTTCCACCGACTCGGCCACGTCGTTCATCATCGTGACCGCCTCGATCGGATAGTCGCCGGCGGCCGATTCGGCCGACAGCATCACCGCGTCGGCGCCCTCGTAGATCGCCGTCGCCACGT
>JANOEW010000026.1:0-8198 GCA_031413475.1 Amaricoccus sp. | reverse complement strand
CTTCCGCATCGTCACCCGCAGCGTCGCCGACTGCTACACCGCGCTCGGCGCCGTGCACCAGCGCTGGGCGGCGGTGCCGGGGCGGTTCAAGGACTACATCAGCCAGCCGAAATCCAACGGCTACCGCTCGATCCACACCACGGTCTCGGGCCGCGACGGCAAGCGCGTCGAGGTCCAGATCCGCACGCACGAGATGCACGCCGTCGCCGAGACCGGCGTCGCCGCGCACTGGTCTTACCGCGACGGCCAGCGCTTCGAGAACCCGTTCGCGGTCGATCCGTTCCGCTGGCTGCGCGGCATCACCGAACGCCTCGACGAGACCGACGACAGCTCGGACTTCCTCGAGCACATGAAGCTCGAGATGTTCCAGGACCAGGTGTTCTGCTTCACCCCCAAGGGCGACGTGGTCAAGCTGCCACGCGGCGCCACCCCGATCGACTTCGCTTATGCGATCCACACCCGCATCGGCGACTCGACCGTCGGCGCCAAGGTCGACGGCCGTCGCGTGCCGCTCTGGACCAAGCTGCGGAACGGTCAGTCGATCATCATCATCCGCGCGGAAGGCCAGCGCCCGCAGCCGTCCTGGGAGGATATGGTGGTCACCGGGCGCGCGAAATCCGCAATCCGGCGGTCCCTGCGCGAGGAGCAGCGCGCCACGCTCGTGCGGCTGGGCCGCGAGATCGCCCGCGTGGCGCTCGAACGTGTGGGCAAGAAGGCCACCGACAAGGCGCTGGAGACCGCCGCCAAGCGGGTCGGCCTCGACGACGCTGAGGAGGTTCTGGCACGGCTGGGGGCCGCGGAGATGACCGGCAAGGAGCTGGTCGCCACGCTTTATCCCGAACTCGTCCGCGACGCGAACATGCCCCGCTTGGGCGATCGCACGGCGCCGATCGTCATCGGCCTCGGGGCCGGCCAGGAGGCGCGGCCGGCGCCCTGCTGCAACCCGATCCCCGGCGAGCGCATCGTCGGCATCGCCGTGCGCGGCCGCGGCGTGATGATCCACGCCATCGACTGCGGCGAACTCGTCGCCTTCGAGGACGAGCCCGACCGCTGGGTGGACCTGCGCTGGGCCGAGGGCGATGCGCGAGGCGCCCACACTGCCCGCATCGAGATCACGCTGGCGAACGACGCCGGCGTTCTCGGCCGCATCTGCACGCTGATCGGCGAGCAGCGCGCCAACATCACCGACATCGCCTTCACCGAGCGCAAACCCGACTTCTACCGCACCGTGGTCGACATCGAGGTGCGCGACATGGAGCACCTGAGCAACGTCATGACGGCGATCGACGCCGATTCGGACGTGGCGCAGGTGCGACGGTTCCGCCAGGCGACCGCGGTGCCCGGTTCGCGGTGAGCGCGCGGCGGTCCCTCGCGGACGCCGCGCGGCTCTGACGGATGGTCTTCCGACGCCGCGACCGTCCGCCGTTCTTCGAGCGCGCCCGGGCGTTCTTCTACCCGACCGGCGGCTGGCGCCGCGCGCTCGAATACATCGGCCATCGCGTCCTGCGCCTCCCCGACACGCCGCACCGCATCGCACTCGGCTTCGCCTGCGGCGTGTTCTCCGCCTTCAGCCCGTTCTTCGGCCTGCATTTTTTCTATGCGGCCCTGCTCGCCTGGGTGCTGCGCGGCAACATCGTCGCATCACTGGTGGGAACCTTCGCCGGCAACCCGCTGACCTTCCCGCTGATCGCTTGGGTCTCAATGGCGCTCGGCCGACGCATCCTCGGCCACGGCCACGGCGGCGGCGATCGCGACTTCGCCCATATCGCCGGCGCGTTCAAGCAGGGCGCGGACGGGCTGTGGCGGGGCGCCCGGAGCCTCTTCGGCTACGGCGAGCCGGACTGGAACAAGCTGGCCGGCTTCGTCCAGGACGTGCTCTGGCCCTACTTCGTCGGCGGGCTGATGCCCGGGCTGGTCGCGGCGATCGCCAGCTACCACGTGGCGATGCCGTTGATCGCCGCCTATCAGGCGGCGCGCCGCAAACGCCGGGCCGACCGCACGCGCGTTCGCGCCGCAACGTGGAAATCAAAGGCTGACGATGCGCCCTGATCGCCCTATGATCCGAGGTCTGCGATCCTCCGAGCGAGCCCGCCATGTCCCGCACCAGTCCCCTCGGCCGCTTGCGCCTCGGCGTGAACATCGACCACGTCGCCACCGTGCGTAACGCGCGCGGCGGCCCTTATCCCGACCCGCTGCGCGCCGCGAAACTCGCCGAAACCGCCGGGGCCGACGGAGTCACCGCGCACCTGCGCGAAGACCGCCGCCACATCACCGACGCCGACATCGCCGCCCTCGTCGCGCACCTGTCGGTGCCGTTGAACTTCGAGATGGCCGCGACCCCGGAGATGCAGGCGATCGCGCTGCGGCATCGCCCCCACGCCGTCTGCCTGGTGCCCGAACGCCGCGAGGAGCGCACCACCGAAGGCGGTCTCGAGGTCGCGCGCGACGAGAACCGCCTCGCCGATTTCATCGCGCCCCTGCGCGAGGCCGGCTGCCGGGTCTCGCTGTTCATCGCCGCCGACCGCCGGCAGATCGAGGCCGCCCACCGGCTCGGCGCGCCTGTGGTCGAGTTGCACACCGGCGCCTATTGCGAACATCACCTCGCCGGCGACAGCGTCTCCCGCGTCGCCGAACTCGCCCGGCTCACCGAGATGGCCGGCTTCGGCCGGGACCTCGGGCTCGAAGTCCACGCCGGCCACGGCCTGACCTACGACTGCGTCGGTCCCGTCGCCGCGATTCCCGAACTGATGGAGCTCAACATCGGCCACTTCCTGATCGGCGAGGCGATCTTCTCCGGGCTCGACAGCGCAATCCGCCGCATGCGCGCGGCCATGGACGACGCCCGGCGCGCCGCCTTCGCCGAAGGGGCCGCTTGACCCCGACGCCGCGGCGGGCGCGCGGTCCAGCCGCCTAAAGGTGTCATTGACCGGCGAGTTGCCAGAGGTTCTGGCAGCGCGCGCCGGAGCGGCAATAGGCGAAGACCGGGCCGGGCAACGCGGAGAAGGCGGCGCGGAACGCGTCGATATTGGCCGATACGATCTGGCCGGAGATCACCGGCACATGGATCGTGACGATGCCATACGGCCGAGCGGCAGCGTCGATCACGGCAAAGTCCGGCTGTGCCGCCTCCTCACCGTCCGGGCGGTTGCACATGATCGATCGGTAGCCCAGCGCGGCGATCTGCGCCACGTCCGCGGCGGAAATCTGCGCTGCGACGGTGTAGTCGGGCGTTATGCAGGTGAAGTTCATCGGGTTCGTTCTTTCCGCGCGGGTTCGGTCGTCTGATCAGATCCTTAGCACGACCAGCGGCGGGCATACAGCGCTCCGCGGCGGGGTCGCGGCGATCCGGCGTGTCCGTCCGACAGCATCGCATCGGCCGCTCAGCGCACGGGCAACGCGGTGGTGTTCTTTATCTCCTCCATCGACAGCGTCGAGGTGACGTTGAAGATCGAGACCTCCTTGATCAGCGCCTGATAGAAGGCGTCGTAGGCGCGGGCGTTCGGCACGCGCACCTTCAGGATGTAGTCGATGTCGCCCGCGAGCCGGTGCGCTTCCATGACCTCGGGGCGGTCCTGCACCGCGCGCAGGAACCGCGCCAGCCAGTCCGCGTCGTGCTGCGCGGTTCGGATCAGCACGAAGAAGCAGCTTTCGAACCCGAGCTTTTCGGGATCGAGGATCGCGACCTCGGCCTTGATCACCCCTGAGGCCTTCAGCTTGCGGATTCGATTCCAGACAGGAGTCTTGGAAGCGCCGAGCCGGCGCGCCATCTCGTCGAGCGGAAGGCTCGCGTCCTGCTGCAGCAGAGCGAGGATGTTCCGGTCCAGATCGTCCAGCGCGACGGCCATTCCTTTATTTCTCCGGATCATGGGACAATGTCCCGCTTTGGGGAAGATAGACGAACGTTCTCCTTATTTCCAGAGCCTTGTTGAGGTTTTCAGGGAAAACGTCCTATATCAATAGAGCAAAATCCTGACCCGGTGCGGCATGCGACACTTCCCCGTATTCCTCGATCTGCGCGGCCGGCGCGTCATCGTATCCGGGGCGGGCGAGACGGCGGTGGCGAAGCTGCGTCTTCTTCTCAAGACCGAGGCTCGGATTGTGGTGTTCGGGACCGCGCCCGTCGAACAGTTGCGCGCTTGGGCGGCCGAGGATCGCCTGGAGTTGGTCGAGCGCGCCGTGGCGCCTTCCGACGCGACCGGCGCCGCGCTCTTCTATGGCGCGAATGCGGACTCGGCTGAGGACGCGCGCGCGGCGGAGATCGGCCGGGCCGCCGGCGCGCTGGTCAACATCGTCGATAACCTGGAAGACAGCGCCTTCATCACTCCAGCGATCGTCGACCGCGACCCGGTGACGGTGGCGATCGGCACCGAAGGCGCCGCCCCGGTGCTGGCGCGCAAGATCAAGGCCGAGGTCGAGGCGCTGCTGCCGGCGCGGCTCGGCGCGCTGACCCGGATCGGCCAGGCGTTCCGCGCCCGGGTCGAGGCGCTCGATTCCAAGGCGCGGCGCGGGTTTTGGACCCGGTTCTACTTCGAGCGCGGCCCGCGCGCGATCGAGGCCGGCGAGGACGCCGCCCGCGACGCGCTCGAGCGCCTGCTTGCCGAGGGCGAGGGCGACCGCGAGGGGTTCGTGCATTTCGTCGGCGCCGGGCCGGGCGACCCGGAACTGCTGACGCTGAAGGCGCGCGAGCTGCTGCACGCGGCCGACGTGGTGATCCACGACCGCCTGGTGGCGCCGGCGATCCTCGAGCTGGCGCGGCGCGAGGCGACGATCCTCGCGGTCGGCAAGCAGGCCTACGGGCCGGCGTGGAAGCAGGCCGACATCAACGCGCTGATCGTCGCGAGCGCGCTGAAGGGCGAAACCGTCGTGCGGCTGAAGGGCGGCGATCCGGTCGTCTTCGGCCGGCTCGACGAGGAGGTCGAGGCGGTGGCGGCGGCGGGCGTCGGCTACGCGATCGTGCCGGGCGTGACCTCGGCGAGCGCGTCGGCCGCGGCCATCGGTCAGTCCTTGACCAAGCGCGGGCGCAACTCCTCGTTTCGTATCCTCACCGGACACGACGTGAACGGCTTCGCCGAACAGGACTGGCGCGATCTGGCGAAGCCCGGCGCGACGGCCGCGGTCTACATGGGCGGCAAGGCCGCGACATTCGTCCGCGGCCGACTGCTGATGCACGGCGCCCGGGCCGACTTGCCCGTCACCGCGGTCGAGAACGCCAGCCGTCCCGGTCAGCGGATCGTCGCGACGACGCTGATCGACCTGCCCGCCGCGCTGGCCCGGGCAGCGCTGGAGGGTCCGGTGACGATCCTGCTCGGCCTTGCTCCGCGCGACGCCGCCGACGCCGGGTTCGCGCTCAGGGAGGCGCTCTGATGGCCCGCAAGTTCCATCCGCAGATGGCGACCGGCAACGACCTGCTCGAGGGCGACGTGGTCTACTTCGCGTCAACCGGCGACTGGTCGCGCGCCATCGGCGACGCCGCGCTGGCGGTCAACCCCGAGGCGGCCGCCGACCTGCTGGCGCGCGCCGCGGCCTTCCCGAACCAGGTGGTGGGCGTCTATCTGGTCGAGGCCGACCTCGACGATTGTGGTCGAGCCGCGCCCGCGCATTTCCGCGAGGGGTTCCGCACCCGCGGACCCTCGAATTATCCCGAACACGGCCGCCAGGCGGAGCGCCTCTGATGTATCGCTACGACGATTTCGACCGCACCTACGTGACCGGGCGGGTGGCCGAGTTCCGCGAGCAAGTCGAGCGGCGCATCGCCGGGGCGCTGACCGAGGATGAGTTCAAGCCGCTGCGGCTGATGAACGGCCTCTACCTCCAGCTGCACGCGTATATGCTGCGCGTGGCGATCCCCTACGGCACGCTGAACGCCGCCAAGATGCGCCAGCTCGCGATGATCGCCGAGCGCTGGGACAAGGGCTACGGCCACTTCACCACCCGCCAGAACATCCAGTTCAACTGGCCGAAGCTGCGCGACGTGCCCGATATGCTCGCCGCGCTGGCGGACGTCGAGATGCATGCGATTCAGACCTCGGGCAACTGCATCCGCAACGTCACCGCCGACCACTTCGCCGGCGCGGCCGCCGACGAGATCGAGGATCCGCGCCCCACCGCCGAGATCGTCCGCCAGTGGTCCACCGACCACCCGGAGTTCACCTGGCTGCCGCGCAAGTTCAAGGTGGCGATCACCGGCTCGCCAAATGACCGCGCCGTCACCAAGGCGCACGACATCGGCCTGCGGATGGTGCGGAACGACGTGGGCGAGCCCGGCTACGAGGTGATCGTCGGCGGCGGTCTCGGCCGCACCCCGATGATCGGCAAGACCGTGCGCGGGTTTCTGCCGAAGGCCGATCTGCTTCCGTACCTGGAGGCGATCCTTCAGGTCTACAATCTGAGCGGCCGGCGGGACAACAAGTACAAGGCCCGCATCAAGATCCTCGTGCACGAGACCGGCATCGAGGCAATCCGCGGCCGCATCGAAGCCGCGTTCGCCGAGAACAAGGCGCGGCTGAAGCCGCTTGATCCCGTTTTGGTCGCCGCGATCGAGGCGGCCTTCGTCCCGCCGGCGTTCGAGCCGCCGATCGACTCGGCGCCGGCGCTGTCCGCCGGTCTGCGCGCGTTCATCGACACCAACGTCGCGGAGCACCGGCTGGCGCACTATGCGATCGTCACCGTCTCGCTGAAGCCGATCGGCGGCACGCCGGGCGACGCAACCGCCGAGCAGATGCGGATGATCGCCGACCTCGCCGAAACGTTCGGCCACGACGACATCCGCGTCAGCCACGAGCAGAACCTGATCCTGCCGCACGTGCCGCGCCGGCATCTGCCCGCGATTTACGCCCGACTGAAGACCGTCGGTCTCGCGACCGCGAACGTCGGGCTGATCTCGGACATCATCGCCTGCCCGGGCATGGACTACTGTGCGCTCGCGACCGCGCGCGCGATCCCGGTGGCGCAGGAGATCGCCGTGGCCTTCGCCGACCTCGACCGCCAGCGCGACATCGGGCCGCTGAAGATCAAGATCTCCGGCTGCATCAACGCCTGCGGTCACCACCACGTCGGCCACATCGGCATCCTCGGCCTCGACCGCGCCGGGGTGGAGAACTACCAGATCACCCTCGGCGGCGACGGCACCGAGACCGCGGCGATCGGCGAGCGCGCCGGCCCCGGCTTTGCCTACGACGAGATCGTGCCGGCGATCGAGCGGCTGATCGAGGCCTACCTCGACCACCGGCTCGAGCCCGGCGAGAGCTTCCTCGCCGCCTACCGCCGCCTCGGCGTCGCGCCGTTCAAGGCGGCGCTCTACCCGGCGGAGGCGCGGTCCGATGCGGCTTGAGCGCGCCGGCGCCCTGGAAGGGGCAGCGATCGACCGCGCCACGGCGCTTAACCTCGCGTTCGAGGGAGCCGACCCGCGCGCCGTGTTCGAAGGAGCGCTCGCCGAATTTCCGGGCGAGGTCGCGCTGGTGTCCTCGTTCGGCGCGGATTCGGTCGTGCTGTTACACATGGCGGCGACGATCGACCGCGACGTGCCGATCCTGATGGTCGATACGCTGATGCTGTTCGAGGAGACGCTCGCCTATCAGCGCGAGGTGGCCGAACGCCTCGGGCTCACCAACATCCGCCGCCTGCTGCCAGCCCCGGCTGAGCTCGCCGCGGCCGATCCGGACGGGCGCCTGCACCGCACCCACCCCGACGCCTGCTGCGACATCCGCAAGGTCGCGCCGCTGGCGCGCGCCGAGGGGCGCTGGCCGGTGTCCGTCAACGGCCGCAAGCGCTTTCAGGGCCCGACCCGCTCCGCGCTGCGCCACTTCGAGCCCGAGGCCGGCCGGCTCAAGGTGAACCCGCTCGCCTACTGGGGTTCGCTCGAGATGCGCGCCTACATGGACCTTCACGACCTGCCGCGCCACCCGCTGGTCGCGCGTGGCTTTCGCTCGATCGGCTGTGCGCCCTGCACCACGCCGGTCGCCGAGGGCGAGGACGACCGCGCCGGCCGCTGGCGCGGGTCGGAGAAGGTCGAGTGTGGTATCCACATCGGCCCGGACGGGCGCATCCAGCGAGCGAGCTGAGAGGAGCGAGACATGGCGACCCTCGTCACCGAGGCGGGCTTCATCCCCGACGACTGGGCCGAGGGGCGCGTGCTGCCGTTCGATTTCTTCTGGAGCGGCCAGGACCTGCCCGAAGAACCGCTGGCGGTGGAGTTCCCG
>JANOEW010000025.1:0-2408 GCA_031413475.1 Amaricoccus sp. | reverse complement strand
CTTTCGACGCAGCCACGCTGAACTGGGACGCGCGCGGACTGCTGCCCGCGATCGCCCAGGCCCGATCCGGCGAGGTCCTGATGCTCGCCTGGATGAACGTCGACAGCCTGCGCGAGACCCTCGCGACCGGCCAGGCCACCTACTGGTCGCGCTCCCGCGGTGAGCTCTGGCGCAAGGGCGCCACCTCGGGCCATGTCCAGCGGCTGATCGAGCTCCGGATCGACTGCGACCGCGACACGATCCTGCTGATCGTCGAGCAGACCGGCCCGGCCTGCCACACCGGTCGGCAGAGCTGTTTCTTCACCGCGGTGCGCGACGGGACCGAGGCGATCCTGACCGACCCGTTATAGCCCTGCCATCCGCCGCACCTCCGCCGGCGTCGCTCCCGCTGCCCGATAGGCGGCGATCGACCGCGCGTCGTCGCGCTTGGCCAGCCGCCGGCCCGTCGCGTCGCGGATCAGGCGATGGTGATGGTAGACCGGCGCGGGCAGGCCGAGCAGGGCCTGAAGCACCCGGTGCAAGCCCGTGGCGTCGAACAGGTCGAGACCGCGCACCACGTGCGTCACCCCCTGCGCCGCGTCGTCCACCGCCACGGCCAGATGATAGGACGTGCCGATATCCCTGCGGGCAAGGACCACGTCGCCGAGCGTCGCTTCGATCGTCGCGGCCGTGATCGCGTGCGCGCCCGGTCGTTCGGGGCCGGTCTCGACGAAGCCGAGCGGGCCGACGAGCGATGCGACGCGGGCGACGTCGAGCCGCCAGGCGGCGGGCTCGGGGGCGTCGGTGCGACCGCGGCAGGTTCCGGGATAGCGCCCGCCGGGACCGGCGCCCTCCTGCGGCGCGGCGAGGGCGGCGGTGATGTCGCTGCGCGTGCAGGTGCAGGGATAGACAACCCCGAGGCCGTGCAGCTGCTTCAGCGCGGCGGCGTCGGCCATCAACCGTTCAGACTGGAGCGGCGCGGGCTCCGGCCAAGCGAGGCCGAGCCAGGCGAGGTCTGCGTAGATAGCCACCTCGAATTCGGGCCGGACTCGGGCCGCGTCGATATCCTCGATCCGCAACAGGAATTCACCGCCGGCGGCCTGCGCGAGGTCCCAGGCTGTGAGGGCCGAGAAGGCGTGGCCGAGGTGGAGGCGGCCGGTGGGGGACGGGGCGAAGCGGGTGCGCAGGTCAGGCCTCGGGGGCGCCGGCGCGGGCGCGGCGGAGGGCGGGGAGGCGGGGCATTGGGGGGAGGTAGGGCGGACGGGGGGCGGGCGCAAGCGGGGCGGATTTTGGGTTCGTGGCCCGCGGGTTGCGGCGGTTGGAAACGGGCGGGAACGCGGCTGGAAAAAGGCTTGCCGATTTTGAGGGGAATTTTAGGGGGTCTGGGGCAGGATGGGGGCATTCGCAGACCTGGCGGGAGACGGGATCCTTGGACGACCGGTTGCGCTCGAACGCCCAGGAGCGGGCCTATGTGGAGCTGATGCTCGAACTGGAGCGGCAGAAGGAGGACTGGCGCGACCTGCAACTGCGCCGGGCGCTGATCCCGCGCGAGTGGGAGACGCTGGAGACGACGGCGCCGGTGCGGCCGCGGAAGAAGAAGGTGACGGTGGCGCTGGACGCGGACGTGGCGCGCTGGTTCCGGGGCCTCGGCGCCGGCTATCACGGCCGGATCAACGCGGTGCTGCGCAGCTACATGCTGGCGCTGATCTCGAAGGCGGTGCTGAGCCAGGGCGACAAGGACCGGCACGGCGACGAGATCTGGGGGAAGGCGCCGCCGAAGCGGAAGGGGTGAGGGACTGCGCGACCGAAGGCAATCCGTCAGTTACGTCGGGGCTGATTGGGTGAGAGTGCGATCTCAGTCTCCGCCGTTGCACACATCGCAGATTGCGGCATCGGGCGTGACAACCCCGTCGCTAACGCGGAACGGGTTGCCGCAATGCAGACAAGTTTCATCGTCAACATCCTTGGACGGTTCAGGCGCCTCCCGCCGTCGCCGTTTCTGCACCGGGTCGCGTCGGTCATCGTTGGACATGGTTGCTCCCTGGTGCTGACATACCGTCACCTGAAGGATCGTAGGAAATCCTAACATTCCAATAATGGCTGCCCTGTCGCCGCACGAAGGACCGGCACGGCGACGAGATCTGGGGGAAGACGCCGCCGAGGCGGAAGGCGGAGTGCGGCGGATCTTGGCGGATCGCCTCGGGGTCGGCCTGGAGCGTCATGCGGGTGGTTCGCGGGGGCGCCGCATTCGCTTCACCGAATTGACCCGTGTCAAATCGGTGCGCGCCTGCCTGCCCCCGGCAGGCGCGATAGACGCGCCCGCCAGGCAGGCGCGCACCGATTACAGGCCGACGGGAATGCCCGGCGCCCCTCGCCCGGCGCGCTCACGCGCTCCGGGCGACCGGATCGGGCGGGGCGGCACCCCGCCG
>JANOEW010000024.1:0-7965 GCA_031413475.1 Amaricoccus sp. | reverse complement strand
TCGTAGCAGAGGCCGACGAGGCCGGGGCCCCACCAGCCCGAACGTTTCAGCCGAACCGGTTTGGCTGAGTAGGCCCAGGCGCAGGCGACCGCGACGACGGTGGCGCCGAAGCCCCAGGGGCCGAGCGCAACGGCGAGCGCGAGCGCGAACGCGGACATGGCCAGCGCGATCCACAGACCCCAGCGACCGGGCATCCGTCCGGACGGAATCGGCCGTTCGGGCTGGTTGAACGCGTCGACGTGGCGGTCGCACCAGTCGTTCGCGGCCTGGCTCATGCCGCACACGACCGGACCGGCGAGCAGAACCCCGAGCAGAATCAGCGGCCAGCTATCGAGCAGCGACTGCCCCGAGGAGACCACGCCGCACATGAACGCCCACATCGGCGGGAACCATGTGATCGGCTTCAAGAGCTCCAGCACCGTGGCCGGCGCGGGCTGCCGCAGCGCAGTGACGACCGGGTTTACGCTCATGTGTCAAGTAAACACGACACTCGGAGTCTTTGAAAGCGGAATTCACGCCCCGCGGCGATCGGCGACAGGCCGGCGCCGGCGATCGGGGAGACCAGGCGCTTGCTGTCGGATGCCGAGCGGGGCGGGGCATGGGTCGGGTTCGCGCACGCTGCGTGCAGCAAGGCGCAACGTCTTCGCGGGCGACACCGACCAGACGACCGCGACCGAACGCCGCGAGTTCAGGTCGCGGCGAAGGCGCAAGTAGAGGGCGTGACCGAAGCGCGTATGTCGAGGATGTAACGCGCGACACGAGGCATTGGTGGAGCCAAGGGGGATCGAACCCCTGACCTCTTGCATGCCATGCAAGCGCTCTCCCAGCTGAGCTATGGCCCCGGAACGGCTCGACGCCGCGATGCCGGTCTCTAGGCGCCGGCCGTCGTCAAATCAAGCGCAATCTGCGATCGTCGGCGATCAGCCCTCTTCCTCCTCGCCGGCTACGTCGGCGATCTCTTCGAGGTCGACGCTGTCCTCTTCGTCCTCGAGAATGTCGTCGGCAAGATCGTCGTCGTCGGCGATCGGGTCTTCGGCGTCGATGTCGGGCAGGTCTTCGATATCGACCGGTTCCGGCTTGACCTTCTCCGGCCGGACTACCTTGGCCTTGACAGCGGTCAGGCTGTCGAGCGTGAAGGTGGTGCCGCAGGCGGGGCAGGTCATCGGGTCGGTGCCGAGATCGTAGAATCGGGTGGAGCAACTCGGGCAAACGCGTTTCGCGCCCCATTCGTCCTTGGGCATTCCGGATCCTCGGTGTTCGGGTGCTGATGCTGCGCGGCGGGTGCCACAGGCGCTAACCTTTGTCAAATCCTTTGCTGTCAATAAAAGGTCACACTTGTTACCTTTGGCGCTGCGTCGCGCTTGCTGCGCCGCAAAAAGAAGCTACCGTGCAAGGGTCTGTCTTGCAAAAGTCGCCCGGGGGATGGGAATGCTTTATCATGCCTATGAGATGACGCATGCGGCGATCTCGCCGATGCGCAACGTGGCGCGCATCGGCCAGCAGGCGATGCGACATCCGCTCAACCTCCTCCCCGGCAACTATGGGGCGCGCGCGGTCTCTGCGGCGCTCGAGATGTTCATCAACGCCACGCGCCGCTACAGCAAGCCGAGCTTCGGTATCGAGACGACACACGTCGATGGCGTCGAAACCCCGGTCGTCGAGACGGTGGTGTGGTCACGCCCGTTTTGCGAGCTGCGGCATTTCCATCGGGCTTCGAAACAGGCGGACGCGCGACAGGATCCGAAGGTGCTGATCGTGGCGCCGATGTCCGGCCACTACGCGACCCTGCTGAGGGGAACCGTCGAGTCCATGCTGCCGGAACACGACGTCTACGTCACCGACTGGGTCGACGCGCGCGAAGTTCCGGTGACCGACGGCGCGTTCGATCTGGATGACTACACCGACTATGTCATCGAGATGGTCGAGCATCTCGCGGCAGACGGCGAGCGCGTCGCAGTGATGGCGGTCTGCCAGCCGGGAGTTCCGGTGATGGCGGCGTCCAGCCTGATGGCGGCGGCCGGCAATCCCAAGCGGCCGTCGGCGATCGTCCTGATGGGGTCGCCGATGGACACGTCGCGAAACCCGAAACAGCCGAACGAAATCGCGACGAAGCGCCCGCTGAGCTGGTTTGAGAACAACGTCGTCGTTCGGGTTCCGTGGCCAAACCGTGGCTTCATGCGGCGGGTCTACCCGGGGTTCCTGCAGCTGTCGAGCTTTCTGGCCATGAATGTCGATCGTCATGTCGATGCGCACGTCGATCAGTTTCGCAATCTGGTCCGCGGCGACGGGGACGGCAGCGCCGAACACAGGCGATTCTACGACGAATACCTTGCGGTCATGGACCTTACGGCCGAATTCTATCTGCAGACGATCGAGCGCGTGTTCCAGAAGCGTTTGATGGCGCAGGGACGCTACATGTATCGTGATCGCCTGATCGAGCCGCAGGCGATCCACGACATTGGTCTGATGACGATCGAGGGCGAGAAGGACGACATAACCGGGCTCGGCCAGACCAAGGCCGCCCACGATCTGGTCGCCTCGCTGCCGGACGCCCATAGGCTGCACTATGTCGCCGAGGGCGTGGGGCACTATGGCGTGTTCAACGGGTCGAAGTTTCGGAAGCTGATCCAGCCGCAGATCCGCGATTTCATCAGGGCCGAGCGGCGCGCGGTCGGGCGCGGCTGACGCGTCGCCATGGTCGAGGCGATCTTCGTCGGCGAGCCCTCGATCGAGGTGAGCCTGCGGCGCAACGCGCGCGCGCGCCGGATGGTTCTGCGCGTGAGCCAGACCAGCGGCACGCCGATCCTGACGCTGCCACGAACGGTCCCGCTGGCCCGCGCCCGCGCCTTCGTCGTCGAGCAGGAACCCTGGTTGCGTGGACAGTTGGCGTCGTGCCCGAGCCGCGTCCGCGTCGGACCCGGCCTGCGGCTGCCTTTCCGAGACGGCGAGGTGACGCTGATCTGTCAGCCCTCGGGTCGCACGACGCTTCGCGACGACGTGCTGTCGGTCGTCGGGTCCGAGGCGGCGCTGCCGTTGCGCGCCGCCGCAGTCCTGCGCGAGGCCGCGCGGCGGCGATGCCTGACCGCGGCCGAGCACTACGCCAGGCTGCTCGACCGCGATTTCGGCAGGATCACGATGCGCGACCCGCGCGGTCGATGGGGATCCTGCAGCGCCGCCGGGAACCTGATGTTTTCCTGGCGGCTGATCATGGCGCCGGACGCGGTCCTTCGCTACGTCGCGGCGCATGAGGTGGCCCACCTCGTCGAGATGAACCACTCGTCGCGGTTCTGGGACGTCGTCGCTCGTGTCTATGTCGACTACGCGGAACCGAGGGCATGGCTGCGACAGCATGGGCCGGCCCTCATGCGGTTCGATTTCTCCTTCGGCCGCTGAGCCTCACTTTTGCCGCCGCCACTTGCCGGCGGAGGCTTTCTCCGGTCACTACGCCAGGCGCTCCGGCCACCGGGCGGGGCCGTGCATGGGATGCTCCAGCGCGGTCATGATTCCGCGCAGTTCGGCGAGACCCTTGAGCCGACCCACCAGCGGGTATCCCGGCCGACCCTTGCGGTTGAGGTCGTCGAGAATTTCCTGGCCGTGGTCCGGTCGGAACGGGATCGAATGGTCCCCTCGACCGTCGGCGCGTCGGCGCTTTTCTTCGGCGACGACCGCTGCGATCACGGCCACCATGTCGGTGTCGCCGCCGAGATGCTCCGCCTCGTGAAACGAGCCGCGGATCTCCCCTGTCTCGCGCCGGACGTTTCGCAGGTGCAGGAAGTGCACCCGGTCGCCGAGCCGCTGCATCATCCCTGGCAGGTCATTGTCCGGGCGCGCGCCGAGCGAGCCGGTGCAGAGGGTGACGCCGTTCGCCGGGCTGTCCACCTCCGCCAGGATCGCGGCGTAGTCCGCCTCGGTCGACATGATCCTCGGCAGGCCGAGCAGTGGGAACGGCGGGTCGTCGGGGTGACAGCAGAGACGCATCCCGAGACGCTCGGCCGCCGGGGCCACCTCCTCGAGGAAGGCGACCAGATGGCTTCGCAGTGTCCCGGCCGAGATCGCGCCGTAGTCGGCGAGATGCCCGCGCAAGTCCGCGATGGTCATGTTTTCCGCCGAGCCCGGTAGTCCGAAGGCGACGTTGCGGGCGAGGCGCGCCCGCGCGGCGTCATCCATCCCGGCGCTCCGGCGCTTCGCCTCCTCGACGAAAAGCTCGGGGTAGTCGGCGGCGGCCCCCGGTCGATCGAGTATCAGCACGTCGAACACCGCGAAATCCGTCAGATCGAAGCGCATGCAGGCGCCCCCATGCGCGACACGCCAGGCGAGATCGGTGCGCGTCCAGTCGAGCGCCGGCATGAAATTGTAGCAGATCACTTTGATGCCGGCGCCCGCGAGATTGGTGAGGCTCGCGCGGTAATTGTCGATATAATTGCGCCAGTCGCCGCGCTGCTTCTTGATGTCCTCGGACACCGGCAGACTCTCGACCACCTCCCACGCGAGCCCCGAGGGCGTCGCGTCGCCGCGTCGACCGATTTCGGCCTGACGACGGGCGATCTCCGTCGTCGTCCAGACCGCGCCGGCCGGGAGGTGGTGCAACGCTGAGACGACGCCTTCCACGCCCGCCTGAAGCATGTCCTCGGTCGACACCGGGTCTGTCGGCCCGAACCAGCGCCAGGTTTGTCGCATCAGGGTTACTCCAGAGGCTCGAATGATCCGCAGCCTCGCAGCCCATCCAGTTGCGCCGGAAAGCGGCGTCTGTACCGGGCCGAAAGGCCAGGCCCGCCTGCACGGGTCAGGCACGAGTTTGGCCATATCGTCGCCGTAGTCGAGACCGACTTTACAGCGCTCGGGCCCGCGCGAACCGAAACCAATCGAAGGCGGCGTGCCCTTGCGCCGTTTCTGAGGTCGGTCCATGTAACGGGCGTGGACCAGCAGCGCCTCAATCTCGATCGGATCGTGCGGGCTCTGGCGACGACCGCGGCAGGGTCCTCGGACTACGACCTCGACCCGCCGGCGCGCCCGGCCCCGGCTCCGGCGACGGCGTTGCGGCCCGCCTCGGTGCTCGCGCCGCTGGTGCGGCGTGGCGGCGGTTTCAGCGTGGTGCTGACGCGGCGGGCGGCGCGGCTGGCGCACCATCCGGGCCAGGTGGCGTTTCCGGGCGGCAAGCAGGAGCCCGCCGACTCCGACGCGCGCGGCGCGGCGCTGCGCGAGGCCGAGGAGGAAATCGGGCTGCCGCGGGACGCAGTGCGCATCCTCGGCGCGCTCGAGCCGCACGAGACAGTGACACGGTTCCTGGTGACGCCCTTCGTCGGGCTGGTGTCCGGGCCGTTCGCGCCGCTGCTCGACCGCGCCGAGGTCGACGAGGTGTTCGAGGTTCCGCTCGCCTTCCTGCTCGACCCGGTGAACCTGCAGGTTCATCGGCGGCGCTGGAACGGCGCGTGGCGGCAGTACTACGCGATCCCCTATGGCCCGCACTACATCTGGGGCGCGACGGCGCGGATCCTCAAGGCGCTGGCGGATCGGCTCGCTGGGCCATGACCGCCGTGGATCGGATCGACGCGCCCTGGCTCGCGGCGCCGGGGCCGCGGGCGGTCTGCGCGGCGCTGGAGGGCTCGGGCAAGCAGGCGCTGTTCGTCGGCGGCTGCGTGCGCAACGCTCTGTTGGGGCGCGCGACGGCCGACATCGACATCGCCACCGACGCCCGGCCCGAGGAGGTGATGGCGCTGGCCGCCGCCGCCGGGCTGAAGGCGGTTCCGACCGGGGTCGACCATGGCACGGTGACGCTGGTGCATCGTGGCGCGCCGATCGAGGTCACGACCTTTCGCCGCGATCTTGCCACGGACGGACGGCGCGCGGTGGTGGCCTTCTCGGCGGACGTTGCCGAGGATGCGGCGCGGCGCGACTTCACCATGAACGCGCTTTACGCCCGGCCCGACGGGGTGGTGATCGACCCGCTTGGCGGATTGCCGGACCTGCGGGCCGGTCGGGTGCGCTTCGTCGGCGATCCGGCGGCGCGGATCGAGGAAGACTACCTGCGCATCCTGCGCTTCTTCCGGTTCCACGCCTGGTATGGCGACCCGGCGGGCGGATTGGACGCCGAGGGACTGGCGGCCTGCGCGGCGGCGCTCGGCGGGCTGCAGAAGCTGTCGCGCGAGCGGGTGGGGTCGGAGATACGCCGCCTGCTCGCCGCGCCCGATCCGGCGCTGGCGGTGGCGGGCATGGCGGCGGGCGGGGTGTTGGCCCGGGTGCTTCCCGCGGCGGACGCCCGCGCCCTGGAGCCGCTCGTGCGCCAAGAGGTGGCCGGCGGATGGGCCCCCTCATGGCGGCGGCGGCTGGCGGCGCTCGGCGCCGGCGCGGACTGGCCGGCGCGCCTACGTCTGTCCCGGGAGGACGCCAAGGCCATGGGCGCAATCGCGGCCGCACTGGCGGCGGGCGAGCCGGCGGCCGCGGCCGCCTACCGGCATGGTGCGGAAGCGGCGCGGGACGCCGCGTTGATCCGGGCGGCGCGGGAGAGCGCGGGGCCGTTGGCGGGGCTCGAGGCGGAGGTTGCGCGCGGCGCAGCTGCCGTGTTCCCGTTACGCGGCGCCGACCTGCCGCTGCACGGAGCCGCGCTCGGCGCGGCGCTGCGGCACACGGAGGCGGCTTGGATCGCGTCGGACTTCAGGCTGGACGCGACGGCGCTGAAGGCGCTGGTTGCGAACGAGAGCGCGTGACGGAGCCGATCGCCGCCCGCGGCTGGCGCAGGCGCGGCACGAGTCGCCACACCCCTTCCCAAGTCCGCCCTCTTCGTTAGGCTGCGTCGGAAGGCATGGCCGAGGGGACAATGGCGCCGGACACGGTTCAGGGAACGGATTTCGACGCCGAGATCTTCGAGCTTCGGATGGAGCGTAGCCGCGTTGACCTCTTCGGGATGCTCGAGCGGCTCTACGGCGCATTCCACGGAAGATGGGCATCGATTCCACGCGATCGTGGGCTTTCGTTCCACTTCATGGTGGGCAGCCATTCCACGCGAAGGTGGGCGGCTGATTTGACCATCGGCTTCATGCGGTCAGGCTTGGGCTGACGGGTCAAGGCTTGTGTTGCGGGCGGCGGCTTTTCGCATGCTTTCTCCGGTGAGTTTGAGCCTGTGGGCGTTGTGGAGTGAGGGCATGACTGCCACTGGTCCGAAGGAATGCCCGAACGCGATCGAGGATGGCGTCGGCGAGGGTTGGGTCGCCGATGGCCTCATGCCAGTGTTCGACGGGCAGTTGGCTTGTGACGATGGTGGAAGCGCGGCCGTGGCGGTCTTCGAGAATTTCCAATAGGTCGCGGCGCTCGGGGGCGGTGAGGACGGCGAGGCCCCAATCGTCAATGATCAACACATCCATGCGGGCGATGGTCTTGAGGATGCGTTCGTGGCGTCCGTCACCGCGGGCCAGAGCGAGGGCTTCGAACATGCGCGGAGCGCGCTGATAGAGGACCGGCCGCCCGTCCCTGCACGCCTTGTGGCCGAGGGCGCAGGCGATCCAGCTTTTGCCCAAACCGGTGGGTCCGGTGATCAGCAGATTTTCATGGCGCGCAATCCAGCCGCCATCCGCAAGATGCGCCATGACGCTGCGGTCTAGGCCACGGGGCGTGCGCAGGTCCAGATCTTCGACGCTGGCATCCTGGCGCAGGGCGGCGAACTTAAGCCGCGAGGCCAGCTTCTTGCCATCACGCTCGGCAGCCTCGCGGTCGACGAGGATGCCGAGACGCTCTTCGAAGGAGAGATCGTCAAAGGCGGTCGACCTGCGTTGCTCTTCAAGCGCCTTGGCAATGCCGGTCAGGCCAAGAGACAACAATCGGTCATGGGTGGGATGGGTCAGCATTTTGGTCCTTTCTCAGTGGTAATAGCCGCCACCACGAATGTTGGCGTGTTGGAGGGGGGGGGCCTCTTCGGTGCCTTCCAGGAAGGCGCGATCGAGGCCGGTCTTGAGGATCGAACGGATCGACGTA
>JANOEW010000023.1:0-8386 GCA_031413475.1 Amaricoccus sp. | reverse complement strand
AGGCGACCGGAACCGAGTAGTCGGTGTTCCTGTAGCGCACCAGCGCCTGGCTCGAGACCTTGCCGGGCCGCTTGTCGCAGGCGTCGAACGGCGTCGGCGGCAGGTCCGCGAACGCCGCGCGGTCGGCCGCCAGCCGCTCGGGCAGCAGGAGGGCGGCGGCGTGAAGCGAGCGACGGTCTCGGCCGACGGCGAGACGATCACCGTCCACATCCCGCTGACGTTCAGGAAGCGCGGCGGGCGGAAGCTTGTGGTGACGCCGGACGGGGCCGAGTGGGCGCCGCGGCCGCGCGTCGACAACGCCATGGTCAAGGCGCTGGCGCGGGCGTTCCGGTGGCGGAAGATGCTGGACGAGGGCGTGCATGCCACGCTGGATGATTTGGCCTGGGCCAAGGGCGTCGCGCCGTCTTACGTCAGCCGGGTGCTTCGGCTGGCGCTGGAGTGGGAGATTCAGGCGTGCGTCTGGGCAAAGAAGACCCGCGAACTTTGATGTTAGGCGCAGCTGCGGGCCTAACCTAGACGGTAGTCCAGGCGCCAATTTCCGCACGGCCGACGACAGTGCCGGCCGGACCAAGGCCAGCTTCGATGCGCTCGGCGAGTTCCGCGAAATCGAGATCAATCCTTGCACAAACGGAGCCGTCCACACATGGCAGCACCCACAGGTTGCATCATCGGAGCCTTGCCAGGCCGACATCCAGAACAGCAACAAACTGTGTCGTTGGCGGAGATTCCGTGGCATGCTGAGCGAGGAATGTAGTTTGAGTTGCGTCTTACTCGGTGTCGACAATCCTTCGCGGGAAGGAGAGTTCGGTGATCGGTTTGCCAAGAGACCTTCCAGTTCCGCTTTTCTTTGCCGCCCGCGGGGCTGTGCTGCCTTGGGCGCTGGTTGTAAACCTGACCTTATTGGGACCAGCCGCCGCCGAGACCTTGGCCGAACTGGTCGGATCGACCGCGGCGGGCGAGGCGATTGCACTGCCCGCCGGAAAGACCCTTGGCCGTGCCGATGTGAGCGGCAAGACCGTGATCCGCGGATCCGAGGGTGCGATCCTTGCGGCGTCGGATGATGATACGATCCTCGCAGTCCTGCCGGGCGCCGAGCTTCATCTTTCGAATGTCGATCTGATCCAGGAGGGCGCGTCGCGGTTCGGGGTCTACGTCGATGGTGGCACCCTAGTCTTGGAGGACTGCCGGATCGAGGGGGCCTTCGAAGTGTCGGTCTATGTCTCGGCTGGCAGCCTTGCCATACGAAACTGCGAGATCGAGGCGGGCCTATACGGCATCCAGGCCGCGCCGGGGTCAACCGTCGTGATCGAGAATGTCCGGATGACGGGTCAGGGCGACACCGCCATACGGGCAGACGGATCGGCGCTGGACCTAAGCGAGGTGACCATCGCCAATTCGGGTCAGAACGGGATCATCGCGACAAATTCACCTGCGGTCCGGTCAGATGGGGTGACGATCTCCGGTATACTGAGCAACGGGATTTTTCTGAAGGACGCGGCCAGTGCCGAGTTGCGCCGGATCGTCGTGCAGATCTCGGGTCAGGCGATGACGGTCGAGGACGGGAGCGACCTCAGCATCGACGGTCTGCTCTTGCAAGGCAGCACCGGGGCGCTGGCGCTGAACGGGGTTGCGGGCGACATCCGGCTTGCGCATGGCAAGCTGCAGTCCGGCGACGGGGCGGTTACGGCCTATTTCGGCGGGCGCGGCAAGACTGTCGTCAGTGATGTCGAGATCGCCGGTGGCGAAACCGGTCTTTACCTGACGGGTGCCAACGGCGATGCGCTTTTCGAGCGGGTCTTTCTGCATTCCCAGACGGCGACAGGCCTTTTTGTCGATGCGATCCTGCTGGATCCGGGCGGAATGCCGCTGCAGTTTCGCGACTTTCGGGCGATCGGCGCAGGACAGGCGCTGCCGGCCTTTTTCCAGGACAGCGGACCGGTCGAGTTTTCCCGCGCGGCCTTGCTGAGCGCCGGGGTCCTGCCGTTCGCCTTTGACGAGGGATCGGCCATTTCGTTCGCAAACAGTGTCCTGATCAGCGCGCCGGAATGGATCGACGGCCACATCGCCCTTGAACTCGACCCTGGTGCGCGACCGAGTTTCATTCCGTTTGGCCCGCTCGCGGCGTTGGATGAAGGGACCATTGGGTCCGGGACGGTTCAGCTGCCGCTCGCGGAGTTCGCGGAACGGGCCGAGGGCGACGTCCGGCGCGAGATTGCAGCTTTCGCGGCGCTTGGCGAATTTGATCCGTCGGTGCTGGCGCTGGCGCTGGAATATGCCCTTCCGGCGATCGTGCAGGCTGATACTTCCGGCGCGTTGACCGGGCTTGCGCTGGCACCGCTTGCGGACGCCTTGACCGAACTTGCGCTGGCACAGCCTGCGGACGGCTGGATCTGGGACGGTGCGGCTGCAGAGATAGCCCTGACCGCGGCGACTGGCGAGACCGTCAGCGCGACTCCAGCGGATTTTCCGCTGTTTCTGGCGGCGGGCGACTACAGTCTTGCGATCGACGGGTGCGCGGTTGGGCAAGTGATCGTCGCGGACGGGGCCGTGCTGCGGGTGCCGCTGCCGGATGCCCCGTTTTATGCCTGGCGCGACGATCAGGGCCGGAAGGTCCGGGGCCCCACGCTGTATCTTCGTCCGGCAGGGGAACTCGCGGGGCTGCTGGCCGGGTTCCGGCCGCTGCGCCCAGGCGAGGACTGGGGCTCCGCCCCGGTCTTTGCGCCACGTCGCGGGGCAGACCGGCAACTCGCCGCTGCGGCCGTCGCGTCCGGCAGGGCGGCGATCCCTGATCTTCTGACCGAGATGGCCGCCTTGCGTGTCGCGGAGAGCTGGGTCGAGCTCGATCTGCCCGCGAAGCAGGTCTACATTTCTTTGGACATCATGGAGCAGTTCGGGTCGCGCGAGGACGCGGCCTGGCTGGTCGGCCTTGCGATTCCGGATGGGGTTTTCGTCGACCAACTGGAAACGGCGGTGCTGATCGAGATGCGCCTGGATGCGCTCACCGACGGAGCGACACTTCCTGCCGCCCGAGCAGCTCTTGCTGCGTTCCAAAGCGGCGATGCCACCGCCCGCGGGCCGGCGATCCGGCTGGTGGCTGCGCTGGCGCGCAGCGGGCTGCCCGAGGGGATCGAGCTGCTTCGCGGCCTGGAACGCAGGCTCCGGGACGAACCCTTGAAGGGCGCGCCCAACCCGACCGGCATCGTTGAGCTGTCGCGGCTGTCCCCTGACCTTGCAGGGGATGCCCCGGCGGTGTTCCTCGACCGGCTTTCCAGCGCAGTCGAACGCTACCTTTCGGGGCCTTTTCCGGATGGTGAGGCGGTGCCGATCCGTCAAGATCACTGGAATGCCGCCATCGCGGCCTTGGCGCATGAGGCAATTCATTCCCCGCCTGACGCGCCACCGAGATGGCTGCCGGTCCCGGTCGAGGCAATCATCGGCCCCTCGGCCTGGGCCTTTGCCGATCCGACCGTGCTTATGCGTGGGCCCTTGAGCACGGTCGGACCCCCGGACCTTAGGCGTGTCAACGGCTGGACCTTCCGCTTCCCGGAAAATCTCTGCGCGGCACTCGCCTACCGGACCGCCGCCGACCGGCAAGCCCGGCTTGACGCCCTGCGCGATCAGGTGAGCGAGGCGGTGACCCTAGCCCTTGTCCCGGACGCAGAGGAAGGCGATCAGGCGCGCGTCGACGAGACGTATGGGAGAGTCCAGTTCGTGCTGGACCTGATCCTTGGCGAATGCGTGATGTCAGACGCGATCCTACGGAACTTCGACCGCGACGCGCGGGGCGAAGAGACGGCGATCTTCGACAAGCTTGACTACGAGCCCCTGTGGTGGGTCCGCCCTGCCCGGACCCGCGCCCTGCTGGAAAGTTTCGCAAGTGGCGGAGAGAGACCCATGCTTCATGGCCACAGCGCGATTCCCCTGGCTGAGGTCGCGGCGCTTTTGCCAGAGGGATCGGGGGGCTATCCACCGCTTCGCGAGGTGTTCCTTGCCCGGCACCAACTCCAGTCGGATGCGTTTCAGTCCAGCCACGATACCCTGACCTTCGGGTCCGAACGCCGTCAGTTCCGGCTGCGCAATGCGGGCGGCAACGGCAGCATCACGATTGCGGGCTATCTCGATATCCGGCCGATCCTGTCCGACGGGCGGCTGATCGTCGCGATCCGCCACAGCATCCAGTCGCCCGACTTTGGCGGGCTTGCCGCAATGATCAACGAGCCGGACCGCACGCCCTATGAGGTGGACAATCGGATCCTGATGTTCGAGGCGGTCACCCTTGACCGTGGCGGGGCCGAGACCGCGATGGTGCTTGAGGGCACCTCCGCCAGCGGTGTCCATTTCTTCGCGGCCCCCTGGGACGCGGACCTGTCGGACACGGCGCTGCATCTTGCGATGCGGTTCTGGGACGTCACCTGGGAGATCGACCTGCCGCTCTGGTCATCCGCGCTGGCGCATGACCGGCGGATGGCTCCGCTGATGAGTGAGGTTTCGCCATGACGCTCCGCCTGTCCTTGCGCGCCCTGATCCTGGCGACCGCGCTGACCGTGGCCACAACGGCATCCGCGCAGGACGCTGCGGCGATCTGCGACCGGGGCGAGGGGGTCTTCTACGGCAGCCCGATCACGCTGGAGCAGGTCTTCGTCATTCCCGGCCAGTCAAAGCCCGCCGAGGCGCCGTCCGGCGATGACCTCTTTCCCGATCCGGGCAACACCGCTGGCGAGGCCGCAACCTGCGCGGGCGACGGGATTGTTGGGGCGATCGACTGCGTAACCGAAGAGATCACCTCGGGCGGGGCGGCCCCCTCGAGCGACACGATGGTGTCGGCCATCGAGACCGAGGCGCGGACGGCGGCAGGGGAGGCTGCGGGGGAAACTGGGCCTGACGGGGCCGCAGCAGAGGCCGCACCGCGCGTCGTGCGCCAGATCCTGCTGCTGAAGCCGGTCCTGGTTCCTGGAGCGCCGGGCCGGGTCACCTATGTCCCCGATGGCCCCGGCGGGATCGAAGTGCCGCCGGATATGACCGAGGCGGAAATCGCGGCGGTCTCGCCGATGATCACGGCCCGCAATACGGCCCTTCTGTCGTTTCAGGGCGAGCTTTCGCTTGAGGCGCAGGACGACCTGATCCGGGGCCTGCCAGTGCAGGTTCCGGCGCCGCCCTTCGCGGACGGGGTCA
Source organism: Amaricoccus sp. (assembly GCA_031413475.1). Lineage (GTDB taxonomy): Bacteria > Pseudomonadota > Alphaproteobacteria > Rhodobacterales > Rhodobacteraceae > Amaricoccus. Next base: position 3,214 of record JANOEW010000023.1, on the reverse strand, counting down.
GCTTTGGCGGCGAACCGGCTGTCCTTGCCATGGGCCCGGAATGCGGGGCGCTCTTCCGGGCGATGGCAGAGACGGCGCAGCTGCAGCAGCTGAGGGCCGAGAAGGTGGCCCGCATCGCCGAGCTGAAGAAGATGTTGCAGGCCGAGCGCGACAAGGCCGGGCTTCTGGGCGTGTTCTGGGACAGCGAACAGGCGGACCGCATCGAAGCGGCAATCGCCAATGAGGAAGGCGACATCGCCAAGATCAACGCCCGGCTGGCCGAGCACAAGGCGGTGATCGACCAGCGCGAACGGGTCCTGACCGAGGATGAGCGGAAGCGTGAGATCGAGGCGATCAAGGCCGACCCGGAGCGACTGGCCGCCGAGACCCAACGCCGCCGCGACGCGATCATCGAGGCCGCGAAGGAGGTCGCCAAGGCACGCTGGCTGATGATCGAAGGCGAGGCGGCCTATGCCCGGCAGCTGGCCGCGCATGACGCGGTCATCGCCGCAGCGCGGGAGAACGGCGAGGATGACCTTGCCGATGCACTGGAAGAGGACAAGGAGCGCCTGGTGGCCGCGCGCGACAGCTGGCGCGAGCATTCCCAGTCGCTGATTGCGGTCCGCCGCCGCGATCAGGCCCGTCTGGTGGAGGAAAACGCCGCGGACGGCATCGGTCCGGTCGGGGATGCCTATGCGATTCTGGACGCCGAGGGCGCGAATGCGGTCGAGGAAATCGAAGACGACGCCCGCGAGCGCGCCCGCGAGACCGCCGAGCGTCGGACGGTTACTGACTCCGCGACGCTGGGCGGGACGGCGACCGAAACCTACGATGTGCTCGACTTCGGGCAGGACCTGTTCGAGACCAACCTCGAAATGCAGACCAATCCGGCGCTCTTCTACCAGCGGTTCGGCAGCTACCTTGGCGGGGCTGCGGAAGCGACCTACGACGGCGCGGTCGATCTGACGAAGCTCGCCTACGTCGCAGGCGAAGTGACAGGTCAGGCCTTGGAAAGCAATCTTTCCAGCATGATCGGCTATGAGCTCAATCCCGACGGGCGTGACAAGCTCGACATGATCGTCTCGGCCGGAACCTTCCTGTCCGAGACCGATACCCAAGAGCTGGGCGAGCTTGCTGGCCGGATCGTGGAAGCGGCCGACCGGGGGGTCTCGCAGATGGCGGCGGGAGGCGAGCAGGGGATTCGCGACGCGCTGTCGACCACTGGCTATGTCGCGGCCAGCGTGATTGGGGCCGAGGAAGTGGCCGTGGCCGGGGCGGTTCGCGCAGCGAACGCCGTCCGGACGACCGCGCGCGGGATCGAGGGCCTGACGGGCGCTGCGCGTCTGGGAGAGGGGGTGGCCGACGCCTCAAGACTCGGCGATACGGCCCGGCTCGACGCGCCCGGGCCTTCGGAGGTTCCGACGACCCGCGATGTCCCCGCCACGCCCGACCCGGTCAACCCTGACCCGCCGGTCGCCGAACCGCGCCCAAGGGCAGACGACGCGACGGTCCGCGAGCCTGATCCTGCGCCGACGGACCGCGATGCCGTCACCGAGCGCGATCCCATCGAGGCCGAGCCGACGCCGACGGACCGCGATGCCGTCACCGAGCGCGATCCTGTCGAGACCGAACCGGCGCCCGTCGACCGCGATGCGCCGACCGAGCGCGATCCCGTGGAGGCCGAGACCGAACCGGCGCCCGTCGACCGCGATTCGTCGACCGAGCGCGATCCTGTGGAGGCCGGGGTCGAGCCGGTGCCTTCGCCCAACGACGGTCCGCCGGTCGTGCGCGATCCCGAGAACCCCGGTCCGGCCGGCTACGGCGAAACCGCCGACGCGACGCCACGCAAGCCGGACGATCCCGTGGCCAATCAACCAAGACCGCCCAACGACGGTCCGCCGGTCGTGCGCGATCCCGAGAACCCCGGTCCGGTCGGCTACGGCGAAACCGCCGACGCGACGCCACGCAACAATGATCCATATGCCGAAACCGATCCGCCGCTGGCCGACACAGAACCTCCCGCCCAGCCCGGAAAGGATGCCCATGTGCCTCGCCCTGCGGGCAATGAAGCCAACCCCGCACACGCTCCGCCAGAACAGCCCCGGACGCTGAGGCCGATTGACAGGTCCAAACTGGACGGCAAAATCGACACCAGCCCCGGTTACGAATTTGGCAAGCCGATCTATGACCCAGATCTGATTCCCAAGGGCGGCGCCTTTGGCGGTAAATCGAGTTTCGCAACCAACAAGTCCGGTCATACCCGCGAAATTCCGGGACAAAACGTTGCCACCCCCGACGGCTCTTTGGTCGAACTTGGCCCCCTGCTCGGCGCCGGGGCCACCGCGAGTGTCTACGTCAGCAAGACCGACCCGTCCCAGGTCGTGCGCCTGGTTGAATTTACCGACCCCACTGTGGCGGCGCTTGATTCAGTCGGACGCAAGGTCGGCGAGGCGATCCAGAACCCCAGCGGCAACGGCAGTTTCCGGCTGACCCGCACCAAAGAGCCGTTCACCGCAATAGATCCTGCCACCGGCAACAAATGGCTGGTCACGGTAGAAGAAAACCTTGCGGCCACCGGCAACGGCATATCCGACGCCAGAAGCCGCTTCGCCAATCGGACTCCGAAAGCGGCGGAAGAACTGACCATGGCGCTGGCCATCCGCGAGATGACCGACAGGGGCGTGGTCTGGTCGGACCACAAGCTGGAGAATTTTGACATCGTCCGCAACCCCGACTCGCCGACCGGCTATCAGATGGTGATTTTTGACACCGGCGGCATCCGCCCGGTTACCGGAGCCACCGACAAATCCCGTGCGGCGACGGCACTCGAACTCCAGCGTGTCTTTGACACCAGTCCATTTAAAGACTCACCGCTATACCCATTGCACAAATCCAACCTGCTCTACGCACAAGCGCACATGGACGACCGGGTGTTCGGAATCGATGTGGAAATGCCTCTGTTTACCACAGCCGGTCAGATCAATCGAGGCGACCGCTATTTGGATCTGTCGTCGATGTCGGGCGAAGCGTTAGAGACCTATGCCCGAACCGTCATTGGACCCGAGGCCGATGTGCTTCCGGGACCCTGATCGCCGCGACATGTCAACGGCGCCGACAAAGTCGGCCAGTGGGGCGCCGCAAAATTCAGCCAGTGCGCCAGCGAGCGATGAGGCCCCCGGCATGCCGGGGGCCTCATCGCTTTCGACCTTTCTCGGAGGGTCAGTCGGGGCGCTTG
>JANOEW010000022.1:0-3597 GCA_031413475.1 Amaricoccus sp. | reverse complement strand
ATGTCGGCGTCGACATCGTGCTCGACAAGGACAAGGGCCCGCTGATCCTCGAGCTCAATGCGCGGCCCGGCCTCGCGATCCAGATCGCCAACGGCAATGGCCTGGCGCACCGCCTGCGCCGCATCCAGGCGCTCGAGGCCGCCGGCAGCCTGTCGCCCGATCCGCTCGAGCGGGTGGCGTATTCCAAGGCGCATTTCGCCACGACCTGAGGCCCCGGCGCGGCGTCACCCTCCGTGACCGGGACGGCGACGCGCGTTCAGCGCGCGCTGACGCAGCGCAGCGCAATATCGGCGCGTGCCAGCCCGCGCGGGCTGCGCTAACCTTGACGTCCCCCGGCGCCGCGGCCCCTTCCGCGGCGGCAGATTTCAACGAGGAATCCCATGGTGACCATCCGTGCCCTGCTGTCGAAGTCGGCCCTGGCGCTGTTGACCGTCGCGCTCGCGCTGGGCGCCGGCGCGGCGCTGGCGCAGAAGAAGCCCAACCTGTTCCCGAATTCCAAGCGCGAGGAACCCAAGACCTCGATGTCCGAGGCCTCGGCCAAGAAGTTCAACGCCGCGCAGGAGGCGATGGACGAGTCCGACTTCGCCAAGGCCAGGGAATCGCTGCAGCCGATCCTGGACAACAAGAAGTCCAGTCCCTACGAACGCGCGATGGCCATGACCTACCTCGCCAACGTCGCCTGGGAAGAGGACGAGATGGGCAAGGCGCTGGACTACAACCAGCAGGCGATCGCGCTCGACGCGATGCCCAATGAAGCCCAGTTCAACGCGATCTACCAGGTCTCGCAGATGAACCTCATGGAAGAGAAGTACGACGCCTCGCTGGCGTCGATCGACCAGTGGTTCGCCCTCACTGGCGCCGAGACCGCCGACGCCTGGGCCCTCAAGGGCAATGCGCTCTACCGCCTCGACAAGTTCGCCGAGGCCGCGCAGGCGATCGAGCGCGCCAACCAGCTCACGACCGAGCCCAATGACGCGTGGAACCAGATGCTGCTGGCCAGCTACATGGAGGGCGAGAACTACGCCGCCGCGGCCACGGCCGCCGAAGGCATGCTGGCCAAGAATCCGCAGGACAAGGATGCCACCCTGACCCTGGCCTCGATCTACAACCAGTTGGACCAGAACGACAAGGCGCTGGCCGTGCTCGAGGGCGCGTACCAGAAGGGCCTGCTCAAGGACGGCAAGGACCTCAAGCAGCTGTACCAGATGTACAACTACCTCGACCAGCCGGCCAAGGCCGCCGAGGTGATCACCGCCGGGCTGGCCTCGGGCGCGCTCCAGCCCGACCTCGATACCTACCGCGGACTGGGCGACGCCTATTCGCTGTCGGAGAACTGGGATCTGGCGATCGACGCCTATGCCAAGGCCGTGCCCTTCGCGCAGGATGGCGAGATGGAGTTCCAGCGCGGGCACCTCCTGATCCAGGAAAAGGACCAGCACGCAGAGGGCAAGAAGGCGATCCAGGCCGCGCTGGCCAAGGGTAACCTCAAGCGCGAGGGCGAGGCCTGGATCCTGCTTGGCAACGCGGAATACGAGATGGGCAACGAGGCCGCGGCGATCGCCGCGTACCAGAAGGCGGCCGGTTTCCCCAAGACCAAGGCCATGGCCGAGTCGTGGCTCAAGAACGTCAAGCACTGAGCCTGTCCCGTGCGCCAAGCGACGTTGCCGCAATTGCGAATCCGGTGCGACGGCCCGGGCCGGTCGTCCCCGGCGGGGGCAATGCTTGTCTTGCCATTCGAGGGTGATGTACCGTCGCGGCCCCGCCGCTATACTGATTCCTTGCACGAGGGAGCTTTGCCGCGCAGGTGCCGCGATCTGGCGCACCTGCCGTCCGGCAGGGACGCTGCCACGTTGGATCCGACATGACGACCGACCCCTACTACACGCCCGACGCCCTCAGCTGGCGCAAGATCACGGCGCTCTCCACCGCGATGGCGGTGCACGTCGGCGTGTTCATGTTCATGCTGGCGCCGGTGGTCGCGCCCGACGCGCAGGACAAGGAAGAGGAAGCCGTCATCGACGTGGTCTTCCTCGAGCCACCGCCGCCGCCGCCGCCACCGCCGCCGCCGCCGCCCGAGCCGCCCAAGATCATCAAGAAGATCGAGAAGCGTCCCGATCCGACCCCGCCGCCGCCCGAGCCGGAGCCGCCGGTGGTATTCGACGAGCCGCTGGCGATGTCCGAGCCCGCGCCGCCACCCGCGCCGCCCGCGCCGCCTTCGCCGCCGGCCTCCGACACCGGCGCCACGGAAGACCCGAGTTACCGCAAGCTGTACCAGCCCAAGTACCCGCCGGCCGCCGTGCGGCGCCGGCTCGAGGGTGAGGTCATGCTGCGGGTGCTGGTCGGCGTCGACGGGACGCCGCTCAAGATTTCGATCGACCGGTCCAGCCGCCACCGCGAACTGGACCAGGCCGCGATGCAGGCGGTGAAGCGTTGGAAGTTCAACCCCGAGGTCAAGAACGGTCGCCCTGTCGAGGGCTGGGTCTTGGTCCCGATCTCATTCAAGCTCACTGAAGGGTAATGCCATGCAGCAAGACGCGACTTCCCAGCCCGTGGATCCGGCCAGCACTGCTGCACCGGCGACCGATCCGGCTGCTACGGCAGCTCCCGAAGCCTTCTCCGCCACGCCCGCCCCGATGGCGATGCCGGCCGACCCCATGGCCGACGCCGGCATGGCACCAGGCGCGGTCGACTCCGACGCCGCGGCCCTGCAGCAGATGGGCTTCGACCATCTGCTGGTCAACCTCGACTTCGTCGGTTGGGCCGTGCTCATCACGCTGGTGGTGATGTCGCTCGGCAGCTGGTTCTACATCGTGGTCAACGCGATCCGGAACCTGTCGATCACCGGCAAGATGGAGCGCGTGATCCGCACGTTCTGGGATACCCCGTCGGCTGCCGACGCGGTGCGCTTCATGGAGGACCAGACCAAGAGCGAGCCGTTCTCGAAGATCGCACTGGATTGCGCTTCGGCCGCGGCCCACCACCAGCGCAACGAAGGTTCGCGCCTGGTAGAGGCGCTCAACCGCTCGGAGTTCATCGACCGCGCGCTGCGCCAGGCCGTGACCCGCGAGAGCTCGCGCCTCGAGGGTGGCCTGACCCTGCTCGCCACGGTCGGTTCCTCGGCGCCCTTCGTCGGCCTGCTCGGCACGGTGTGGGGCATCTACCATGCCCTGATCCGCATTGGCGCAACCGGCCAGGCCTCGATCGACGTGGTCGCCGGCCCGGTCGGCGAGGCGCTGATCATGACCGCGCTGGGCCTGTTCGTCGCGATCCCGGCGGTGCTGGCGTACAACTTCTTCGTGCGCAGCAACCGCAAGATCAACGCGCGCTTCGACGAGTTCGCGCACGACCTGCACGACTTCTTCGCCACCGGATCGCGCGTCGAAGGCGCCCCGGTCAAGCCCAAGAAGTAAGCCGGTACTGACAGGCGGAGCCAGCAGTCATGTCGATGTCAGCAGGTGGCGGCAACGAAGGCGGCGTGATGGCCGAGATCAACGTCACGCCGCTGGTCGACGTGATGCTGGTGCTGCTGATCATCTTCATGATCACGGCGCCGCTGATGGCGCACAAGGTCCAGATCGACCTGCCGGTCGCGGTGGC
>JANOEW010000021.1:0-7256 GCA_031413475.1 Amaricoccus sp. | reverse complement strand
CTGATCGCGGGGCTCGGCGCCCTGCCCGTCCTCGCCGACGAGGTCCACTTCGCCCGGCCTCCGGCGCGCGGCATGACCGGCTCGGGGCTGGCGCTGGTCAACCCGCCGCACAGCGCGGCGGCGGCGTTCGCGGCAGCGCGGGCACAGGGCGCGGCGGTGTTCGCATGACGCGGCTGCTGCGGCTGAACGCGCGGTTCTGGCCGGCGCTGACCTTCGCCTTGCTCGCCGCGGTCACCGTCGCGAGCCTCATCCCCCGCGCCGAGCTGCAGGCGGCCTTGCCGGGCGGCGACAAGGTGCAGCACCTCGCGGCCTACGCCGCGCTGGCGCTGCCGGCGGCGCTGGCCCGGCCGCGGGGCTGGGTGTGGATGCTGGCCAGCTTCGTGGCTTGGAGCTGGGGGATCGAGCTGGCGCAGCCGTTGGTGAACCGCACTACGCATCTGGCGGATCTGGCGGCCAATGTCGCGGGCCTCGCGCTGGGGACGCTGGCGGCGACGGGCCTGCGCCGGCTAACCGGCGGCGCCGCGGCGGTCGCGGGCCGCGGCCCTTGAACGAAACCTCTGGCGTCGGCGCCGGCGTTGTGGCAGCGTTGTCGCGACTGGAGGCTAGGCGGATGGGCGACGGCGAGCCGGACATCGACCCGCGCGGGCTGATCCGCGAGGTGTACCGCATGGAGATCGGGCCGGCAGAATGCCGCTCGATCTTCCTCGACTGGGCGCTCGGACTGCCGGTCGCGGGGCGCGAGGAGATCGCCCGGCTGCTCGCCGCGTTCGGTCCGGCGCATCCGATGCATCCGATGACGGCCGTGCTTCGCGAAGGCGTCGAGAGCCAAATCGAGCCCGCCGCTGGCGCGAACCGGCGCGGCCGTCGGCGACCGCGCGCGAAGCCGTGACCGCGGCTGACCGGCGCGACGCGGCCGCTTGGTTCGCGGCGGACCGCGCGCGGCCGCGTCAGTCTCGCGTGATCCAGCCGCCGCCGAGGATACGGTCGCCGTCGTAGAATACGCAGGCCTGTCCCGGAGCGACGCCCTCCTCGGGGGCGAGCAGTTCGACCGAGGCGCGGCCGGGCCCGTCGGGCCGGAGGTGGGCGGGCGTTGGCGGGCGGGTGGAGCGGACGCGGGCGTCGATCTCCCAGCCGCCCGCGGGGGCCGCTTCGAATCGGTCGTCGCCGAGCCAGTTGATCTCGGTCAGCGCGAACGTCCGCCGCGCCAGCGCCGCGCGCGGGCCGACGATCACCCGGCGCGTCTCGGGCTCGAGCCGCACCACGAACAGCGGCTCGCCGCCGCCGAGGCCGAGGCCACGGCGCTGGCCGACGGTGAAGTGGATCACGCCCTCGTGCGCACCCATCACCCGGCCGTCGAGATGCACGATCGCGCCGGGCTCGGCGGCGCCGGGGCGAAGCCGTTCGATAACCGCGGCATAGGAGCCGTTTGGGACGAAACAGATGTCCTGGCTGTCGGGTTTTGCCGCCACCGGCAGACCGTAGCGATCGGCCAGCGCGCGCGTCTCAGCCTTTGATTGAAAATTTCCTAACGGGAAGCGCAAATAATCCAGCTGCTGGCGCGTTGTGGAAAACAGGAAGTAGCTTTGGTCGCGGGCGGGGTCCGCGGCGCGGCGCAGTTGAGCGCCGAGAGGGGTGGGTGTGCGTTGAACATAGTGCCCGGTCGCCATGCAGTCGGCGCCGAGATCGCGTGCGACCTCGAGCAGGTCGCGGAACTTGACCCGCTCATTGCAGCGGATGCACGGCACGGGAGTCGCCCCAGCCAGATAGGCGTCCGCGAACTCGTCGACGACGGCCGCGCGAAACCGGCTCTCGTAGTCGAGAACGTAGTGCGGCACGCCGATGGTCTCGGCCACGCGCCGCGCGTCGTGAATGTCGCGGCCGGCGCAGCAGGCGCCCTTCCGCGCCTGCGCCACCCCGTGGTCGTAGAGCTGAAGCGTGACGCCGACCACCTCGTAGCCCTGCTCCGCGAGCAGCGCGGCCACAACCGAACTGTCGACGCCGCCGGACATGGCGACGACGACGCGGGTTGCACCGGCAAGCTTCGGCAGGCCGAGGCTGTTCAACGGCGCCAGGTCAGGGTCGTGGAGCATCGGAGCGATCTGTCGTTTGATGCGAAATATAGGAAAACCCCTTGCAATCGCAACCCCATGCTTCACCGCGACTTAAGGGATGGCCCGTTAAGTAATCGCTCGGGTGAGTTGAGTGGTAAGGAGCGTGGCATGTATATTCGGCGAGAGAAGGGACCGGTTTTCGTGACGTTGTCTGACGGCACCAAGCTGACGCGGTCGGATTTACCTCCGGTCAACACCAAACGCTGGGTGGCGCGACGCAAGGCGACCGTGGTTGCCGCCGTGGACAACGGCCTGATCGCGGCGCGCGAGGCCTGCGAGATGTATCGGCTCTCGGACGAGGAGCTGGAAATCTGGCGCTCGGCGGTGCGCCGGCACGGGGCTGCGGCGCTGCGGGTGACCGCGATTCAAAAGTATAGACAACTTTAAGGCGAGCAGTTAACATCACACTCTCGTAATCTGTCGTTAACCCTTCCGGGGTTAAGGATAGCCGCGTCAGAGCGAGCCGCTGTTTAGAATGGAGAGCAGCCCATGCGCATCCTGCTAGTCGAGGACGATCCGACGACGTCGAAGAGCATCGAGCTGATGCTTCAGAACGCGAATCTGAACGTCTACGCGACCGATCTCGGCGAAGAGGGCGTCGATCTGGCGAAGCTCTACGACTACGACCTGATCCTGCTCGACCTCAACTTGCCGGACATGACCGGGCATGAGGTGCTTCGACAGCTTCGGGTCGCCAAGGTCGAGACGCCTATCCTGATCCTCAGCGGCACCGACGACACCGAATCGAAGCTCAAGGGCTTCGGCTTCGGGGCCGACGACTACATGACCAAGCCGTTCCACCGCCAGGAATTGATCGCACGCATCCACGCGATCGTGCGCCGATCGAAGGGGCACGCCCAGTCGGTGATCACCACCGGCAAGTTCGCGGTCAACCTCGACGCCAAGACCGTCGAGGTCGAGGGCAAGCCGGTGCATCTGACCGGAAAGGAATACCAAATGTTGGAACTGCTCTCCCTGCGCAAGGGCACGACCCTGACCAAGGAGATGTTCCTCAACCACCTCTACGGCGGCATGGACGAGCCGGAGCTGAAGATCATCGACGTCTTCATCTGCAAGCTTCGGAAGAAACTGTCCGAGGCCACTGGAGGCGAGACCTACATCGAGACGGTCTGGGGCCGCGGCTATGTGTTGCGCGACCCCGCGAGCAGCGAGGCGAAACGCCGGGTGGCGGTCGGGGCCTAGGCTCCCCCGCACCCGCTCACGTATCGAGTTCCACCCGACGGGCCGCGGCACGTCGACGCGGGCTACCACCCTTTCGACAGAATGGCCTCGGCCCGCCGATTCCACCGTGCTCGCGAACCGCGACACTATGGCCCGAGCGTCGCGCCCAGGTGGTCGCCCAGCCGCAGCGCCAGTTGCACGATCGTGTAGGTCGGGTTCGCGTGCCCCCCGGTCGGGAAAACGCTCGACCCGGCGACCCACAGGTTGCCAAGCTCATGCAACCGGCAGTCCCGGTCCACCACCCCGCGTCGCGGGTCGTCGGCCATCCGGGTCGTGCCCATGTGGTGCTTGCCGCCGACCTCGTCGTCGGCGATCCCCGGCCAGTCGAACGGCTCCGCCAGCACCCAGTCGCGGATGCGGACGCGGCCGATGTCGCGCTCCGCTAGCATCGTGGCGAAGGCGATCAGCGCCGTGCGCTGGGTGTGCAAGTCCATCGGGCCGAGCCGCCAGTCGAGCGCGGCGCGGCGCAGCCCAAAGCGATCGGTCGCCGCACCGAGCATCACCCGGCTGTCCGGGTCGAGCGCCTGCTCGTGCGCGATCCGGATCAGGCCGTCGAACGCCACGCGGCCGTCGCCTCCGGGCGCGCAGGCCGGCGCGACGTCGGCGAGACGCTCGGCGAGGCGCAGGATGAACGGGTCGGCGCACGACGGATCGCCCGCGACGGTGCCCGGCTGGCGCACGAACGGCCCGGGCGTGCGCTCGATCCGCATGCCGAGGTTCAGCACCTCGTGCTCCCGCATGAAGGCGTCGGTCGGGGAATAGAAACTGAGTTCGGGCAGCGGCGCGCGAAAGATCGCCTCTGCGAGCACGAAATGCGGGTGCTCGGCGAAGTAGCGGCCGACGAGGCCTGCGGCGTTGCCGATCCCGGCGGGGACCTGCAGGGTGAAGTTGAGCAGCAGCCGCGGGGTCTCGATGCCGCCGCAGGCGAGCACGTAGGCGCGGGCGGTCACCTCGAACCCCGGATCGCCCGGATCCCAGCCACGGAAGACGGCGGCCTCGATCCGCCCGAGGTCGGGGTCGAGCCGCAGATCGACGAGATTGGCGTTGAACCCAAGCACGATGCCGTGCGCGGCTTCGAGCGCGGGGGCGAACTTGTCGCGAAAGTTGGTCGGCGGGTCGCTGAATCGGAACTCGACCTGGCGGAACCCGTCGCGTGCCAGCGCCGCCGGCGCGTCGGGGACGGCGGCCGCCGAGGGCAGGTCGAGGATCGCGTCGGTCTCGGCGGCATAGGGGTCGAGGTCGGCCTTGGCGATCGGCCAGCCGCTACCGGGGTTCCAGGGTTTGGCCGCGAAGTCGTGCGCGTCGAGCGCGCGGCACCAGCCGCCCCAGTGCCCCATACTGCCGCCGAGAAAGCGCAGCCGCGGCACGTCGAGCGGCCAGTAGTCGCGCCCGAGGATCGCGCCCTCGTAGATCTCCTGGCTCTCAGCGGAGATCTCGAACCCGCCCGCCTCCATCAGCGCGACGTCGAGGCCGCGTTCGGCGAGGCGCAGCGCCAGCGTCATGCCGGCGGCGCCGGCCCCGATTACGCAGACGTCGAAGGCACGGGCGAAGGCCGCGCGCCCGGGGCCGACGGCGTCAGCGATCAAGGCGCGCGATCGCGGCCAGATCGGCCTCGGTCAGGATCCAGCCGTCGACGAGGCGCGGACCGGGTCGGGCGGCGGCCCGAGCCGTCCACACCGGCAGGGGCAGGAACGCGGCCAACAGGGTGGCGAGCAGACGACGGCGGTGCAGCATCGGGAGCCTCGGCGGTTCGGCTCGATTGAGATCGTCGCGGCGGCTCTGTCAAGAGACTCGCCCGTCCCGCGCGCGCTCCGACATGTTCAGCGGGACATAATAGGCCTTGCGCCTCGAAGCGGTTTCAGACGACGATCCAATCACCCGCTCAGGCCAAAGCCGCAATGCCCACAGTCGTCCCGTTTCACCGCCGCGCGCCGAATCGCCGCCTCGCCGCAGCGCTGGTCGCCGCCGCATGTGTCGCCGCGCCGGGGATGGCGCGGGCGGACGCGGTCGTGGTCTTCGCCGCCGCGAGCCTCAAGACCGCGCTCGACGAGGTCGCGGCGGCCTGGGGCGGCGAGACCGCGATCGCCTACGCCGCAAGTTCGGCGCTGGCGAAGCAGATCGAACAAGGCGCGCCGGCGGACCTCTTCGTGTCGGCCGACCTCGACTGGATGGACTATCTCGAGACCCGCGACCTGATCGCGGCGGACACCCAGCGCAACCTGCTCGGCAACGCGCTCGTGCTGATCGCCGCCGGCAAGTCCGCCGGCCCCGTCGACATCACCCTGGGTTTCGACCTCGCGGGCCTGCTCGCCGGCGAACGGCTCGCCTTGGCCGACGTGGCCGCCGTGCCTGCCGGGCGCTACGCCAAGGCCGCGCTCGAAAGCCTCGGCGTCTGGCCGAGCGTCGAGTCGAGCCTCGCCCCGGCCGAGAACGTGCGCACCGCGCTCGCCTTCGTCGCGCAGGGCGAAACGCCGTTCGGCATCGTCTATGCCACCGATGCCGCCGCCGAAGACAACGTGACCGTCGTCGGGACCTTCCCCGCCGACAGCCACCCGCCGATCGTCTATCCCGTCGCGCTGACGGCCGCGGCGACCAACCCGGCCGCGGCCGGGTTCCTCGCCTTCCTGACGGGCCCCGAGGCGAGCGCGATCTTCGCGGCGAATGGCTTCGGCGTGCTCGACGGCGCCGCCCTGGCGGACCCGTCCGGCTGAGGTTCCCCGAAGTCGCCTCGCCCGAGCCCGCGCGCGACGTCGACGCGCCGCTCCCGGCGACCCGCCGGCATGGTCACATCACCGCGCCGATCTGCCAGGGCACGAACTCCGCCCCGCCGAAGCCGAGTTCCTCGCTCTTGGTGCGCGCGCCCGACGCCACCGCGAGGAACCGCTCGAAGATCTCCGCGCCCTTGGCTTCGAGGCTGACCGCCTCCGAGATCACGTCGCCGCAGTTGATGTCCATGTCCTCGGACATCCGCGCATACATCTCCGAGTTGGTGGCGAGTTTGATGCACGGCACGGGCTTGTAGCCCGAGACCGAGCCGCGACCGGTGGTGAACACGATCAGGTTCGCCCCCGAAGCCACCTGCCCGGTCACCGAGCAGGGATCGTAGCCGGGGCTGTCCATGAACACGAAGCCGGGCGTCGTGACCTCCTCGGCGAACTTGTAGACGCCCGCCAGCGGCGCGGCGCCGCCCTTGGCGACGGCCCCGAGCGACTTCTCCAGGATCGTCGTCAGCCCGCCGCGCTTGTTGCCCGGCGAGGGATTGTTGTCCATCTCGCCGCCGTTGCGCGCCGTGTAGTCCTCCCACCAAAGGATGCGGTCGATCAGCTTGCGGCCGACCTCCGGGCTGACCGCGCGCCGTGCGAGCAGGTGTTCAGCGCCATAGACCTCCGGGGTCTCGGACAGGATGGTGGTGCCGCCATGGCCGACCAGCAGGTCCGAGGCGACCCCGAGCGCCGGGTTCGCGGTGATGCCGGAATAGCCGTCCGAGCCGCCGCACTGCAGTCCGACCGTCAGCGCCGAGGCGGGCGCGAGGCTGCGGGCGGCGCGGTTCGCGACCTCGCCCATCTCCTTCAGCATTTCCAGCCCGCGCTCGATTGTCTTGCGGGTTCCGCCGGTCTGCTGGATCGTCATGTAGCGAAAGTTGCCATCGGCCCGCATCCGCCCCGCGCCGATCAGGTCGGGGATCTGCATCACCTCGCAGCCGAGCCCGACCAGCAGGATGCCCCCGAAGTTGGGGTTGCGCGCATAGCCCTGCAGCGTGCGGAACAAGGTGTCGTAGCCCTCGTTCGCGCCCGACATGCCGCAGCCGGTGCCGTGCACGATCGGGACGACCCCGTCGACGTGTCCCATTCCGCGCAGCCAGTCGGACCGCTCCGCCGCATCGGCGATGAACCGCGCGACGCT
>JANOEW010000020.1:0-3326 GCA_031413475.1 Amaricoccus sp. | reverse complement strand
AGGACCGCCCCATGTTCGACAAGATCCTGATCGCCAACCGCGGCGAGATCGCCTGCCGGGTCGAACGCACCGCCCGCCGCATGGGGATCCGCACCGTCGCCGTCTACTCCGACGCCGACGCGGGCGCGCTCCACGTCGCCGGCGCCGACGAAGCCGTCCACATCGGCCCCGCCCCCGCCGCCCAGTCCTACATCGTCATCGACCGCATCCTCGACGCCGTCCGCCGCACCGGCGCCCAGGCGGTCCACCCCGGCTACGGCTTTCTCTCCGAACGCGCCGACTTCGCCGAGGCACTGGCCGCCGAAGGCGTGGCCTTCATCGGCCCCCCCGCCAGCGCCATCCGCGCCATGGGCGACAAGATCACCTCGAAGCAGCTCGCCGCCGCGGCCGGCGTCTCTACCGTCCCCGGCGTGATGGGCCTCATCGACGACGCCGAGCACGCCGTCGAGATCGCCCGCCAGATCGGCTACCCGGTGATGATCAAGGCCAGCGCGGGCGGCGGCGGCAAGGGCATGCGGATCGCCTGGACCGACGCCGAGGCCCGCGAGGGCTTCGCCCGCTCGCGCTCCGAAGCCGCGTCGAGCTTCGGCGACGACCGCATCTTCATTGAGAAGTTCGTCACCCAACCGCGGCACATCGAGATCCAGGTGCTCGGCGACACGCACGGAACCTGCCTCTGGCTCGGCGAGCGCGAATGCTCGATCCAGCGGCGCAACCAGAAGGTCATCGAGGAGGCTCCCTCTCCCTTCCTCGACCCCGCCACCCGCCGCGCCATGGGCGAGCAGGCGGTGGCGCTGGCCAAGGCGGTTGACTACGCATCCGCCGGCACGGTCGAGTTCATTGTCGACAGCGCCCGCGACTTCTTTTTTCTCGAGATGAACACCCGCCTTCAGGTCGAGCATCCGGTGACCGAGCTAATCACCGGCATCGACCTCGTCGAACAGATGATCCGGGTGGCGGCGGGCGAACCGCTGGGCTTCGGCCAGGGCGACGTGCGCCTGCACGGCTGGGCGATCGAGAGCCGGATCTACGCCGAGGACCCCTACCGCAACTTCCTGCCCTCGATCGGCCGGCTGACGCGCTACCGCCCGCCGGCGGAGGCAGCGACCCCCGCCGCGGCGGTGCGCAACGACACCGGCGTGCTCGAAGGCGGCGAGATCTCGATGTTCTACGATCCGATGATCGCCAAGCTCTGCGCCTGGGCCCCGGACCGGCCGGCGGCGATC
Source organism: Amaricoccus sp. (assembly GCA_031413475.1). GTDB lineage: Bacteria > Pseudomonadota > Alphaproteobacteria > Rhodobacterales > Rhodobacteraceae > Amaricoccus. Next base: position 2,100 of record JANOEW010000020.1, on the reverse strand, counting down.
GCGACCATGCACCGCGCGCTCGACGCCTTCGAGCTCGAGGGCATCGGCCACAACCTGCCGTTCCTCGCCGCGGTGATGGGCCATCCCTGCTTTGTCGCCGGCGACTTCACCACCGCCTTCATCGCCGAGGAATACCCCGAAGGATTCCAGGGGGCCGCGCTGGCGGACGAAACGCTCGGCGATCTCGCGGCGCTCGCCGTCGCGCTGAAGGTCGTTCACGAGCGGCGGGCCGCCGCGATATCGGGCACGCTCGCGAACCACGCCCGGGCGGTCAGCGAACTGTGGGTGGTCGGGATCGGTCCGCGCGGCTGGCAGGGGGCGCTCGGCGCCGAGGCGGACAGCTTCGCGGTCGATTTCGGCGACGGCGGCCGCCGGGTCGTGCGCCTCGACCCCACGGGCGCCTTCGGGCCGCTGGTGCGGGCGACGGTGGAGGGGCGCGAACGGGTCGTGAAGGTCGGACCGATCACACAGGGCTTCCGCCTGCGCTATCGCGGCGCGGATCTGAGGGTGACGGTCCTGACCCCGCGCCAGGCCGAGCTCGCGGCGCTGATGCCCGAGAAGGCGCCGCCCGACACCTCGCGACTGCTGTTGTGCCCGATGCCGGGGCTGGTGGCGCGCATCGACGTGGCAGAGGGCGATGAGGTGCAGGACGGGCAGTCGCTGTGCATGGTCGAGGCGATGAAGATGGAGAACGTGCTGCGCGCCGAGCGCAAGGGGCGGATCGCACGCATTCTCGCGAAGCCCGGCGACAGCCTCGGCGTCGACGACGTGATCATGGAGTTCGAGTGATGGCGGGCTACTGCCGCCGCGACCCGGTTTCCTGGCGCCGCGAGGGCAGCCGGTCGATGGTGCCGGTCAACTCCCGCACGCTGGTCGGCGCGGGCCGGCGCTGCACCACCGCGCCATCGGTGTCGATCAGCACGATGCCGAACCCGCGCGGATGCAAGCTGCGGCGCAGCGGGCCGTTCGCGGCAGGATCGGTGTCGGACAGCACGATGACGCGGCGGTCCTCGAGGTCGCCCATGCCTTCGGCGAGCATCGCCATCTGCTGGGCGTATCGCGGATCGTTGGCGCTGTCGGCGAAGACCACCAGCGGGCGGGCGATCCACAGCAGCGCGGCCAGGTCGATTTCGGCGTCCGGTTCGGCGTCCGGTTCGGCGGTGGCGTCCGCTTCGGCCGCCGCGGAAGTCTGGCGTTCTTCGGCCTGCACGGCGACGACCGGCGTCTGGCTCTCGACCGCCGCCGGAACAAACGCCCACAGGACGCAGGCGGTAGCCACTAGAATGCGCGAATTGGGCATGGTTCCTCCCGCTTGCAGCAGACATAATCACATCGCCGCCGGTTGCGAGGGGAAATCGGGGGTTGCGCGACCGGCCAGCCGGCGGATCGAACCGGGGAAGGGGCGAAGCCACGATGACGACCGCCGATCTAGACGCCTGGCGTGCGCTAGCGCGGCGCGAGCTCAAGGGCCGCGACCCGGAAACCCTGACCTGGGCGACGCCCGAAGGCCTCGCGGTCAAGCCGCTCTACACCGACGCCGATCTGCCGGGGATCGGGCATCTCGGGGGCCTGCCGGGCGTGGGGCCCTATCTGCGCGGACCGCGCGCGACGATGTATCCGGGGCGGCCCTGGACCATCCGGCAATACGCGGGCTTCTCCACCGCCGAGGACAGCAACGCCTTTTACCGCAAGGCCCTCGCCGCCGGCCAGCAGGGCGTCTCGGTCGCCTTCGACCTCGCCACCCATCGCGGCTACGACAGCGATCATCCGCGGGTGGTCGGCGACGTCGGCAAGGCCGGCGTCGCCATCGACTCGGTCGAGGACATGAAGGCGCTGTTCGACGGCATCTCGCTCGACCGGGTCTCGGTGTCGATGACGATGAACGGCGCGGTGATCCCGGTGCTGGCCTCGTTCATCGTTGCGGGGGAAGAGCAGGGCGTGCCGCGCGCCGCCCTGTCGGGCACCATCCAGAACGACATCTTGAAAGAGTTCATGGTGCGCAACACCTACATCTATCCACCCGCACCATCGATGAGGATCTGCGCAGATATCATCCAGTACGTCTCGCAGGAGCTGCCGAAGTTCAACTCGATTTCCATC
>JANOEW010000019.1:0-7699 GCA_031413475.1 Amaricoccus sp. | reverse complement strand
CATCAGACCCTGAACCCCGATGGCGGTCAGCGCCTCGCGAACGTCCTCGAGCTTGTATGGCTTGATGACGGCGATGATCAGTTTCATTCAGTCCTCGTCTTTTTCACCGACGCGTCGACGTCAGTGGTAATCTATGCAAGTTTCGCGCCATCTCAGGGTCAAGCCCGTGTCCCATTGACTCCGATCGACAAATTCGGGACGCCGCCACCGCTACACCGACGTCGCGACCTCACGGCAGCGCCGAATTGTTGAAAAAACAAGCAGTGCACATTGAGTGTGCGAAACCAGACCGCTCACGGCTCCGTTGCTCGGGTCGAACGAACTGGAACTCGGCGGCAAAACCACGTAAGCTCTCTCCAAACATCCTGAGAAAAAAACGAGCAGGTGGCCAAGGGCATGGCCCGGACAGGCAAACGAACGACGAAGGCCAAGCCGCGGCTGGGCCTTCTTGAGCGGCTTTTGCGCGGGTTCCTCGGCGGAACGCTGCGTCTGCTCTGGTGGGTCGGCCTCCGCGTCGGCGTGCTCGCGGCGATCGCGCTGGCGGTGGCGACGGCGTTCTACGCGTCGCGCTTGCCGCCGCTGGAAGCCCTGCTCGATGGCCGCGACGCGGGTTCGGTGACGCTGGTGGACGCCGACGGTGACGTGTTCGCCTGGCGCGGCAAGCAGCACGGCGTGATGCGCGCCGAAGCGGTCAGCCCGCACCTGATCAACGCCATCATCGCCACCGAGGACCGCCGGTTCTACTGGCACTTCGGCGTCGACCTGCGCGGCACGGCGCGCGCGGCGCTGGTCAACCTGCGCGCGGGCGAGACGGTGCAGGGCGGGTCGAGCCTCAGCCAGCAGGTGGCGAAACTCGTCTGGTTCGACAACACCCGCACCATCGAGCGCAAGATCAAGGAAATCCCGGCGGCGCTGGCGCTGGAATGGACGTTCTCCAAGGCCGACATCCTGTCGATCTACCTCAACCGCGCCTATCTCGGGGCCGGGGCCACCGGCTTCGAGGCAGCGAGCCAGCGCTACTTCGGCAAGTCGGCGGCCGAGGTGAGCCCCGCCGAGGCGGCGATGCTCGCGGGCCTGCTGCGCGCGCCGTCGCGTTATGCGCCGACGAATGATCTGGCGCGCGCGCAGGCGCGGGCCACGATCATCGTCGGGCTGATGGAGGAGCAGGGCTACCTGTCGCCCGAACAGGCGGCCGCGGCCCGCGCCGCGCCCGCAGACCTGTCACCGGCCGCCGCGGCCCGCGCCGGCGGCGCCTTCGCCGACTGGGTGATGTCGGCGGGCCCGGATTTTCTGACCCGCAACACCACCGAGGACGTGGTGGTCTCGACGACGTTCGACCCCCGCGTCCAGCGCGCCGCCGAAGCGGGACTGGCGGAGATCTTCGCGACCAAGCTCAAGGAGGGATCGAACGCCCAGGCCGCCGTCGTGGTGATGTCGCCCGACGGCGCGGTGCGTGCGATGATCGGCGGCCGCGACGTCAAAGGCGCGGACGGCTCGTTCAACCGCGCCACCCAGGCGCTGCGCCAGACCGGATCGCTGTTCAAGACTTTCGTCTACGCCGCCGCGCTCGAACAGGGCGCGAGCCCGTTCGACCCGGTGCTCGACGCGCCGATCACCATCGACGTCCCCGGCTCCGGGCCCTGGTCGCCACAGAACTACACCCGCGAGCACCGCGGCCAGATCGACCTCGCGACCGCCTTCGCCAATTCGATCAACACCTCCGCCGTCCGTGTCGCCGAGGGCGCCGGCCGCGCCCGCGTTCGCGCCGTGGCCCAGGACCTCGGGATCACCGCGCCGATCGCCGACGGCCCCGCCATCGCGCTCGGCGCCTCCGAGGCGACCCTGCTCGAAATGACCGGCGCCTACGCCGGCATTCTGAACGGCGGATACCGCGTCCGGCCCTACGGCATGCGTGAACTCAGCCTGAAGGCCGACGGCGCGACGCTGATGGCCAGCGGGACCGCCGCCCCGATGCAGGTGCTCGACGAACGCACCGCGGGCGAGCTGGTCTGGATGATGAGCCAGGTGGTCGAGACCGGCACCGGCGGCCGCGCCCGCCTGCCCGACCGCCAGGCCGCGGGAAAGACCGGCACCACCTCGGCGGCGCGCGACGCCTGGTTCGTCGGTTTCACCGCCGACTACGTGACCGGCGTCTGGATGGGCTACGACGACAACACGCCACTGACCGGCGTGACCGGCGGCGGCCTGCCCGCCGAGATCTGGCGCGAGGTGATGGTCCGCGTCCACGAGGGCGTCGAGCCGAAGCCGCTGCCGCTTCGTATCCCCGAACGCCGCGCCGCGCCGGCGGCGGTCGCCCAGGCGCCCGGCGGCCAGCGCGCGAGACAGAACCCGGTCGAGGCGATCGACACCGTGGTGCGCTCGGTGTTCAGCAGCGTGGTCCAGGGCCTGTTCGGGCGCAACTGATCTTGCTTGACCCGAGCCGATCGGCTCGCGAGCCGTGTTTCCGCCAACCAGCGTGGCCCGGGCGGTCGAATCCGCCCAAATTCACGCCGCGCCGCGCATCCGCACGATAAGCCGGTCGAGGCTGCCGCCCTCGGCCTCGAGCAAGGCGCCCACCTCGGCGCGTTCGTTGGTCAGCATCGACACGCCCTCGATGATCAGGTTCACCACCTTGGGCGCGCCGCCGCGCTCACTCACCTGCCACTCCACCACGAAGCCGTCGCGCCCCGGTCGCGTCACCTGCGTCTCAACCAGCACGCCGCTGCGGCCCGCGTCCCGCGCCCGCACCACCGCGATCGTCGCGCTCTGGTAGTCGCGGAACTGCTTGCCGTATTTGCGCGCGAGATAGCCCTGGAACGCCGCGACATAGGTCGTCTTCTGCGCCGCCGAGGCTGCGCGCCATGGCGGCCCCAACGCGCTCGCCGCCACCACCGGCAGGTCGGCGTAGCGCACCAGCAGCCGCTCGAAGTCGGCGTAGAGCTGCGCCTCCGACCGCCCAGAGCGCAGCAGCCCGATCAACTCGGTGCTGAGCCCGATCACCAGCGCCTCGGCCCGCGCCGTCGGGGTCGCGCGGGCGGCCGCCGGGGCCAGCGCCGCCGCCACGGCCGCGCCCAGCCCGCCGAGCACGCGCCGCCGCGACGTCTCAGAAATCGGCATAGGGATCCTCCAGCGCCTCGATGTCGACCTCACCTTGAAGCCGCGCCCGCATGTTCTGCAAATAACTAATGCGTTGCGCCGTGTAGCTGTCGGCGCTTTCGTAGAGCAGCGCCTCGAGCGCCGGATCGAGCTTGTAGCGCTCGTGCAGCAGGTCCACGCCGCGCAGCGCCAGCAGCGCGGTCGCGGCGGTCCCCGCGGTCAGGTAGAACAGCGGATCGGCCACCACGTCGATCCCGTAGCCCACCCAGTCGCGCCGGGTGCCGGGCCCGCCCACCGGCAGCTCCCAATAGCCGCCTTCGGGAACGCCCCAGACGTGCAGGGTCTCGTCGGCGCCGGTCTCGCGGTAGGGCAGCCCCATCTCGGCGGCGGGATCGAGCAGCCCGCCGAAGCCGAACACGGTGTTGACCGCGAAGCGCATGCCGGTTTCCAGCACCCGAACCGGCCGGCCCTGCAGCGTATACTGGATCGCGCCGCCCGGCAGCCGCGTGTGATTGACGAAGTTGGTCACGCCGTTGCGGGCGGGCTCGGGCAGGGCCGCGCCATAGGCCCGCGCCGCCGGCCCGTAGGCGGCGCGGTCGAGCGCCTTGTTCAGCTGGTGCGACGATCGGTTCTGCGCCTCGAGCGGATCGTCGTCGAGCGGTGGCGCGGCCGCCGGACCGCCGGCGCAGGCCGCCAGCGCCAGCAGGCAGCCTGCGGCAAACGCGTGGGCAACGTGGTCTCGCAGGGCCTTCAAACGCCTTTTCCTCGGGTTGCGGAGGCCTGTTTACCCTGCTTCGGCCCCCGGCGCCATCGCTCCCGTCAGGGCGCGCGCGTCACCGCGCCGTCGTCGCAGAGCCCCGCCAGCCCCGTGCCCGCGCCGCTTTGCCTCCGAGGCCCGCCGCCGTATAACGGGTCGACCCTAAGCAACGGAGCGACCCCATGTCCGCGATCGACCAGCGCCTCGCCGAACTCGGCGTCACCCTGCCCGAGGCCTCGGCGCCGGTGGCCAACTACGTGCCCTACGTCGTTTCGGGCGGAGTGATCTACGTCTCCGGCCAGATCAGCGCCAACGCCGACGGCCTGATCCTCGGCAAGCTCGGTCAGGACCTCGACGTCGCCGCCGGGGCCGCGGCCGCCAGGACCTGCGCGCTGTCGCTGATCGCTCAGGCCAGGGCCGCCACCGGCGGCGATCTCGACCGCATCGCCCGGGTGGTCAAGCTGGTCGGCTTCGTCAACTGCACCCCCGACTTCACCGACCAGCCGAAGGTGATCAACGGCGCCTCGGACGTCTTCGTCGAGGTGTTCGGCGACAAGGGGCGCCACGCCCGCTCGGCGGTCGGCGCACCGTCGCTGCCGCTCGGCGTCGCGGTCGAGATCGAGGCGATCTTCGCGCTTGCCTGACTTGCCGGCCGGCTTCCTGCGCCTGCCGCTGGCGCACCGTGGCCTGCACAACCGGGCGGCGCGCGTCATCGAGAACAGCCGTGCCGCGGTCGACGCCGCGGTCGCGGCCGGCTACGGCGTCGAGATCGACGTCCAGCGCGCCGCCGACGGCGAGGCGATGGTGTTCCACGACGACGCCCTGCCGCGGCTGACCGGCGCGCCCGGCCTCGTCGCCGACCATACTTCCGCGGCGCTCGGACGCATCCGCCTGACCGGCGGCGACGAGACCATCCCGACGCTCGGCGAAATTCTCGCGCTCGTCGCCGGCCGCGCGCCGCTGCTGATCGAGGTCAAGGACCAGACCGGCACGCTCGGCCCCGAGGTCGGCCCGCTGGAGAACCGCGTCGCGGCGCTTCTCGCCGGCTACCACGGGCCGGTCGCGGTGATGTCGTTCAATCCCAACGCGGTGGCGGCCCTCGCGGCCGCAGCGCCCGGCGTGGCGCGCGGGCTCACCACCTGCGCCTTCGACCGGCCCGACTGGGCGCTGCCCGACTATCGCCGCGCCGAACTCGCGTCCCTCGCGCAAGTCGGTCCCACCGGGTCGGCCTTCGTCTCGCACGACAAGGCCGACCTCGCGAACCCCGCGGTGACCCGGCTCAAGGCGCAGGGTCTGCCGATCCTCGCCTGGACGATCTGCGATCCCGCCGAAGAGGCGGCGGCCCGCCGGGTCGCCGACAACGTCACCTTCGAGCGCTACAAAGCCGCGATCCCGGATTGACGCCCGCCCCGCGCCGGCCATCTCCTGCCCCGAGGAGGCGCGCATGGACGGCGGAGAGCGCATCGAGGTGAGCGTGCTGGGAGGTCTCGACGAGATCGCGCCCGGCGACTGGGACGCCTGCGCCGCCCCCGAGGGCACGCCGCCGCGCGACCCGTTCACCACCCACCGTTTCCTCAAGGCGCTCGAGGACTCCGGATCGGTCGGCGCGCGGACCGGCTGGCAGCCGCGCCACCTGGTGGCCCGCCAGGCCGGCGCAGTGATCGCGGCAATGCCGCTCTACGCCAAGTCCCACAGCCAGGGCGAGTATATCTTCGACCACAACTGGGCCCAGGCCTTCGAGAGCGCCGGCGGCGCCTATTACCCGAAGCTGCAGGCGGCTACGCCCTTCACCCCCGCGACCGGCCGGCGCCTGCTCACCCGCCCGGGCTTCGAGGCCGTCGGCCGCGCGGCGCTGATCGAGGCCGCCACGCGCCTCGCCGAGGGCAACGGCGTTTCCTCGATCCACGTCACCTTCTGCACCGCCGAGGAGCGCGCCTGGGGCGAAGCGGCGGGCCTGCTCGGTCGCACCACCCAGCAGTTCCACTGGGAAAACCGCGGCTACGCCGATTTCGAGGCCTTTCTCGCCGACCTCGCCTCGCGCAAGCGCAAGACCATCCGCCGCGAGCGCGCCCAGGCCGCGGCGTTCGGCGGCGAGATCGTCCGGCTGACCGGCGACGCGATCGAGCCCGCGCATTGGGACGCCTTCTGGCGGTTCTACCAGGACACCGGGGCGCGCAAATGGGGTCGACCCTACCTGACCCGCGCCTTCTTCGACCGCGCCCAGGAGAGCTTGCGCGACGACATGCTGCTGATCCTCGCCCGCCGCGACCGGCGCTGGGTGGCGGGCGCGCTCAACTTCGTCGGCCGCGACACCCTGTTCGGCCGCTACTGGGGCTGCGTGGAGGAGCATCCCTGCCTTCACTTCGAGCTGTGCTACTACCAGGCGATCGACTGGGCGATCGGGCAGGGCCTCGCGCGCGTCGAGGCCGGCGCGCAGGGCGAACACAAGCTCGCCCGCGGCTACCTGCCGGTGGAGATCCATTCGCTGCACTGGATCGCCGACCGGGGTTTCCGCCGCGCGGTGGCGCAGTATCTCGACGCCGAACGCCGCGCCGTCGATCGCGAGATCGAGGTTCTGACCGCCTACGGCCCGTTCCGGCGCTGCGCGACCGCCGATCAGGATTGATCCGATAGCCTCGCGACCGAAACGCTCCGCCCTTCTCCGAGCCGTGACGCTCCAAACGGGTTGCGCTGCGGGCCGCCGGCGGCGATGATGGCGCGGTCAGGACGACGGAGAACGCCGTGACCGACATCCCGTCCGCGCCGTGGATGCGCCCGACCGCTGCGGAGACGCCGCGATGACGGCTGAACTGGTCTTCTACACCAATCCGATGTCGCGGGGCCGGATCGCGCGCTGGATGCTCGAAGAGGTGGGCGCACCCTACCGGACGGTCCTCGTGGACTACGGCCCGCCGATGAAGGGACCCGACTATCGCGGGCTCAATCCCATGGGCAAGGTGCCGACGCTGTGCCACGGCGACACCGTGGTGACCGAATGCGCCGCGATCTGCGCCTATCTGGCCGACACCTTCCCCGAAGCCGGCCTCGCACCGCCGCCGGGCGCGCGGGGACCCTACTACCGCTGGTTGTTCTTCGGAGCCGGCCCGGTCGAGGCCGCGATCACCAACGCCTCGCTTGGCGTCGTCGTGCCGCCGGACGCAAAGGGCCGGGTCGGCTACGGCAGCCTCGAGGAGGTGGTCGACACGCTTGAAGCCGCGACGGCGGGCGACGGTTTCCTCGCCGGCGCGGTCTTCAGCGCGGTCGACGTCTATCTCGGCTCGCAGATCGGCTGGGGCATGCGGTTCGGGACCATGCCGCGCCGCCCGACGCTCGAAGCCTACTGGGCGCGCATCTCCGGCCGGCCGGCGCTGGCCCGCGCCAACGCGCTCGACGACGCCGCGATGCCCGCGCCAGCCGGCTGACCCTGAACCTCCCGCACGAAGGGACCGACGCCATGGCCGAGCGACTGTCCGAGACCGAACGCCTCGCGCTGCTGCCAGGGCTCGGGGCCAGCGGCTGGGGCGCGCTGCCCGAGCGCGACGCGATCCGCAAGATCTGGAAGTTCCGCAGCTTCGTCGACGCCTGGGGCTTCATGACCCGCGCGGCGCTGCATGCCGAGAAGCTCAATCACCATCCGGAGTGGTCGAATGTCTACAACGTGGTCGACGTCACCCTGACCACCCACGACTGCGCCGGCCTGAGCGCGCTCGACGTCAAGCTCGCCGAGCGGTTGGACGCGCTCGCCGGATCGGAAGTCGAGGTGCAGCGCGACCACTCCCATCCGGTGGAATGCCTGTGCCAGACCCATGCGGCCGGCAAGGCGACGTGACGCGCGTCCAGAAACGA
>JANOEW010000018.1:0-1579 GCA_031413475.1 Amaricoccus sp. | reverse complement strand
CCGCGCGCAGCGCGCGCGAGGCTGTGTACGGCCTGCATGGCGCGCACTGCAACACCTGGGGTGCCTATCAGTGCTACGGCGATCCGTCCTATCGCCTCGCAGAGACCGGCGACGACCCGCGCGGCCACCCGGGACGCGACGATCCCTGGGTGGTGGGTGCGGCTGGCTCGATGAGCGCCTACGAACTCGCGGCGCAAGTCGGCCAGTTGCGCGCGGCGGCTGGCGGCGAAGACGCGCGCGAGGTTGCGCGCAGGCTCGGGGAACTGACCCGGAAGCTCGAGGCCGACGACCGCCGTCGCGGCTGGCTACGCCACTCGCACGTGCGCGCCCAGCTCGGTCTGCTGTACCGTGAAATCGGCGATCACCGCCAAGCCGCGTGGCTGCTGCAGCTCGCGGCGCGTTCTGCGGATTCGAAGCTGCCCGTCAGCGGCATCGAGGCCCTGATCGGCTCGCTGGAGCGCGTGAGTGGCGAGCCGAAGGACGTGGGCCGGGCGCGCGGTGCCGGCAAGGAGCTGATGGACCGACTCGATGAGCTGGCCAGCGATGCCTCAAGCCGATGGCCGCTCGAGGAGACCGAAGGCCGCGATGAGCCGACGGGCGCGACGCAACGCCTTGCGCTGCGCGGGGGCATGTACACGCGCAGTGCCATGGCTGGGCTACGCGACGGCCGAGTGGAGCAGGCCATCGCGGACCTTAAGGAGGCGCACAAGGCCTATAGCGACGCCTGTGAGCGCAAGTGGAAGGAAGGCGACAGTGCCGCGCGCCGCGCCCATTGCCTCGCCGGTGGCCTGCTCGCGATCACGCTGCGTGCGCTACTGATGCAAGCCAAAGGCAGAGCCCGCGACTTGCCGGTCGACATCGCCCCGTCGGTGGCACAGGCGCTGACGGATGACGAGCTCAAGCAGCGCGCCCGGCTCACGCTGCGGCTTGGCGAGGACATGATCGTCGAACTGAGCCGAGGCAACGGCCAGACCTTCGAACAGGCTGCGACCGACATCGATCTGCGTACGGCCTGCTGCCTGTTTTCGTACATTCACCGGTTCGAGACACCACAGGAGTTGGGCCTGAAGGTCGAGCAGATCCGTAGCGCAATCAGCGGCGTGCTAGCGCTGTGGCCGTCGCCGCTCCAGGTGGAGGATGTGCGGTTTAGGTTCGAACTGATCCTCGATGTGATGAGCCGCGTCGTCGACGTCACCGGGGCGAGCGTCGGCAAGAACGGCCACGGGGGCGGCGCGCCGGCTGGGACGATGGCACTACCGGAGCTGGTAATCGCGCTCGTGAAAGAGGCGCTGGTGCTGCTCGGCGGAGCGGCGCGCGAGGTCGGCTGAGGCCTCCGTCGACGGCACATATATCGGGTGAAGCGACGAGATGCGTTTCGATGGACAGAAGCCGCGCCAGCCCTTGAACTTCTGGGCCTGGCAGGATCTGCTGCAGGAGATGGCCCGCAATGTCTAGGGTGTGTTGACATTTACGTCATGCAGACGATGGCACTGACGAGGCCAATGAACGAAGTAAGTCGATCGGCACCTGTAGCTTTGGTGGGGGTCATGGGACAACTGGTGGTGATCGCATGGAGGCT
>JANOEW010000017.1:0-4323 GCA_031413475.1 Amaricoccus sp. | reverse complement strand
GGCGTCGCATCGGCCTTCGGCGAAATAGCTGCAGCGTGGACCGAAATTGCAGCCCGGCGGGCGTTCGTGGGGCAGGGGGAAGTTGCCGGGGATTGCGATCAGCGGGCGGGTGGTCTTGTCGGCGCCGGGCAGGGGGATCGAGCGGAACAGGCCCTGGGTGTAGGGGTGGCGCATTTCGTCGAACACCTCGGCGATCGGGCCGGTTTCGACCGCCTCGCCGGAATACATCACGCAGATGCGGTCGCAGGTCTCGAGCACCAGCCCGAGGTTGTGGCTGATGAACAGCATCGAAGTGCCGAACTCGCGGCCGAGGTCCTTGACCAGATCGACGATGCCGGCCTCGACGGTGACGTCGAGCGCGGTGGTCGGCTCGTCGAGGATCAGGAGGGCGGGTTTGGACATCAGCGCCATGGCGATGACGATGCGCTGCTGCTGACCGCCGGAGAGCTGGTGCGGGTAGGCGTCGATGATGCGCTTGGGGTCAGGCAGGCGGACCGCTTCGACGATGGCGAGCGCCTGGGCGCGCGCGGCCCCGGCGGAGGCGCCGGCGTGAATCATTGGGACTTCCATCAGTTGGCGACCGACCTTCATCGCCGGGTTCAGCGAGGCCATCGGCTCCTGGTAGATCATGGCGATCTCCTTGCCCCGGATCGCGCGCAGCTCGGCGTCGGCCATGTTCCCGAGGTCACGGCCCTTGAACCGCATCGATCCGCCGACGATACGGCCGTTCTTGCCGAGATCGCGCATGACCCCGAGGGCGACGGTGGACTTGCCGCAGCCGCTCTCGCCGACGAGGCCGAGGGCCTGGCCGGGCATCACCGTGGCCGAGAAGTTCATCACCGCGGGGATCTCGCCGCCGCGGGTGAAGAAGCTGATCGAGAGGTCGTCGATCTCGAGGATGGGCTGTTGAGCAGCCTCGGGCATGGCGTCAATCCTTCATCGACTGCTCGCGCATTCCGTCGGCGAGCAGGTTGAGGCCGAGCACCAGGCTCATGATCGCCAGCGCGGGCGGCAGGGCGGGGTGGACGTAGATGCGCAGGAGCTTGCGGCCCTCGTTGATCGTCGAGCCCCAGTCGGGGCTCTCGGGGCTGACGCCGAGGCCGAAAAAGCCGAGGGTGCCGAGGAGGATGGTGGTGTAGCCGATCCGGAGGCAGGCGTCGACGATCAGCGGGCCGCGGGCGTTGGGCAGGATCTCCCACATCATGATGTACCAGGGCCGCTCGCCGCGGGTCTGGGCGGCGGCGACGTAGTCGCGGGTCTTGATGTCGAGGGTGAGGCCGCGGACGATGCGAAAGACCGTGGGCGAGGAGATGAACACGACGGCGAGGAAGATGTTGAGGGTGTTCGCGTCCATCGCGATCAGCCCGGTCGGGTCCCAGGCCCCGATCAGCCCGAGATAGACGAACCCGCCGATCAGCAGAATCGGGCCCAAATAATACCAGAGAACTTCGGGCCGTTCGCGAAACCGGCTCCAGAAGAACACCACGAGAAAGATCACCGGGAACAGGAACAGCACGGCCGCCATGGTTCCCGGGATCGCGGTCGCGCGAATCTCCGGCGTCACCAGCAGGTAGAACAGCAGGATCACCGGAAAGGCCAATACCAGATTGGCGAGGAAACTCAGCACCGTGTCGAGCCAGCCGCCGAAATAGCCGGCCGGAAGGCCGAGGGTGATCCCGACCATGTAGGCGAACAAAGTGGCAAGCGGTGCGATCACCATCACCGAACGGCTGCCGTAGACCATCCGACTGAAGACGTCGCGCCCGAGCGCGTCGCCGCCGAACAGGAAGGGCAGGGCGGTCTCTGGGTCGATCGATCCGGGCGGCTTGTTCTTCAGGGCGCGAAACTGCACGTAAGGGTCGAATAGCGCCACCCAATCCGCGAAGATCGCTGTCAGAATCCAGAACAGCACCAGTCCGAGACCGACCATGCCGATCGGGCTGTCGAAGATGCGGCCGTAGAAGCCGAGGCGGCGGCGGAACACGAAGCTCGCGCCCATGATCGCGGCCATGCCGATCCAGACCGGCAGGAACTGGGCAAGCAGTCGGACGAAGATCGCTCCGGGGCCGAGGATGTCCATCTAGCCGCTCACCCGGATGCGCGGGTTGAGATAGACGTAGCCGATGTCGGAGATCAGCTGCGTCACCAGCACGATCACCACCGCCACGATCGAACACGCGAGCAGCAAGTCGATGTCGTTGTTGCCCGCCGCCTCGATCAGCAGCCAGCCGAAGCCGCGGTAGTTGAACAGCGTCTCGACGATCACCACGCCGGTCAGCAGCCAGGGGAACTGCAGCATGATCACGGTGAAGGGGGCGATCAGCGCGTTCCGGAGCGCGTGCTTCAGCACCACGCCGTAGAAGCTGACGCCCTTGAGCCGGGCGGTGCGGATATACTGCTGGGTCATGACCTCGGCCATCGAGGCGCGGGTCATGCGCGCGATGTAGCCCATGCCGTAGATCGCGATGGTCAGGACGGGCAGGGTGAAGTTGTAGAAGGTCGGGCCCTCGTCCGCCGCGGTGGTGGCCGAGCCGGAGAACCATTGCAGGCCGACCATCTGGCTCGCGAAAATCACCGTCAGCACGACGCCGGAGACGTATTCCGGGGTCGAGGTGGTGGCGATGGCGATCGTCGAGAGCGCGCGGTCCTGCGCCGAGCCTTCGCGCATCCCCGCCAGAACGCCCAGGAGCAGCGCCGAGGGGATCATCACCACCAGCACCCAGAACATCAGGATGCCGGTCAGGCGCAGGCGCGGCCAGAGCACCTCGTTCACCGGGGCGCCGAACCGCGTCGACTGGCCCAGGTCGCCGCGGGCCACGTCGCCGAGCCATTCGCCGTAGCGCAGGAGCAGCGGCCGGTTGAAGCCGTTCTGGTCGAGCCAGACCTCGACCTGCTGCTCGGCCATGCGACTGTTGTTCTGCTCCTTGGCCAGCTTGACGAGGTTCGGCTTGAGATTGACCAGGGCGAACACGATGAGGGTCAGGCATAGCGCGGTCAAGATCATCACCCCGAACCGCTTGAGCAGAAAAGCCAGCATCGCGTTTTCCTTGTCTCATCCGGCCCGCACGAGGCGGGCCGGATCGGGGAAGGGCGTTCAGGCTTCGATCCAGACCTCCTCGAAGTGGCTCTCGAACGTCGGATGCATCACGAGCCCACGTACGTTCGGCGTCATGTGGCGGAACAGCGAGCGCCAGTATGGCTGGATCATCGCGCCGGAGGATTGCAGGATAAGTTGCATCTCCTCCATCAGCTCACGCCGTCCGTCCGGATCGGGCAGCGAGAGCGCGGTGGCGAGCAGCTCGTCGAACCGCGCGTCCGAGAACGCCGTCTCGTTCCAGGCCTCGCCGGAGCGATAGGCGAGCGCGTAAATCTGCACGCCGAGTGGCCGCATGTTCCAGTTGGTGGCGGAGAAGGGATAGCCGGTCCAGTTGTTCCAGAACGTGCTGCCGGGCAGGACGGTGCGCTTCACGGTGATGCCCGCGTCGCGCATCTGCGCCGCCACCGCGTCGCAGCTGTTGCGGATCCAATCGTCGTCGATCGAGATCAGCTCGAGTTCGGTCGCCGCGTGCCCCGCTTCGGAAAGCATCGCCAGCGCCTTCTCAGGCTCGCGCGCGATCAGCGGAAGTTCGGCGTACTCGGGGTGCATCGGCCCGACATGGTGGTTCTCGGCGACTTTCCCGAGGCCCTGCATGCCGAGGTCGAGGATCGTAGCGTTGTCGACCGCCAATTGAACCGCGTTGCGGACGGTCTGGTTGTCGTACGGCGGTTGGGTCTTGTTCATGCGCACGCAGAGCGTCGCCGCGGTGACCGCTTCGGACTTGACCAGGTCCAGCGCGTCGAGGACCTCGACATAGCTCGCGGTCGTCTCGAAGTTGGTGTCGATCTCGCCGCCTTCGAAGGCGGCGATCTGCGCCGACGGATCGGTGCCGTAGTCGATGTATTCAATGCCATCGAGATAGACCGGGCCCATGACCTTGTCGCCCCACCAGCCCGCCGCGTCGGTGCGGCGCTGATACACCGAGCGCACACCCACTTCGTGGTTGACGAGTTCCCAGGGTCCGGTGCCGATCGGGTGGCTCGCCAAGCTTGCGCCGGTCTCGTCGAAGCTGCGGTGCACGATCAGGGCAGGGTAGTCGGCGAGGCCCGGAACGATGGTGATGTCGGAGACCGGCGGGCGCAGCTTGACGGTATGGTCATCGACCTTCTCCACCGCGCCGTCGATAAGGCCGAACAACTCGCGCGTCTGCTCCTCCTGGACGACGGTGCCGTCCTCCTTGGTGACGTCGCCGACGAACTTCTCCTCGCCCTTCTTCTCGATCATCA
>JANOEW010000016.1:0-2604 GCA_031413475.1 Amaricoccus sp. | reverse complement strand
CAGCGCCGAGAAGTCCACGCCGAACCTCGACAAACTGAAGGGGGACCGCGCTGGCCGAAACCTGGAATCCGACATCGACGGCCTGCGGAGCCAGGTTGAATCCATGGTCGAGGACGTCGCCCGCCTCGGGCGCAGAGGCCTGCGCACCGCCCGGGCCGGCGCGGCCCAGGGGATCGATGCGATCGGACGCACCAGCGAGAGCATGGCCGAGAACGTCGGCCGCGAGCTGGCCAACGTCGAGGGTCGGGCGGTCGATGCGGTGCGCGAGCGCCCGTTGCAGTCGCTGGCGCTGGCGCTGGCGGCCGGCGCGCTGCTCGCGTTTCTGCTGCGGCGCTGAGCCGTGGCGGCCGGACTCCGGAGCCTGGCCGATCTCGCGCAGCGCGAGATCGGTGCGGCGTCGCGTGCCGCCGCGACACGGGCCGGCTTTGGCGTCGCGATCGGGGTTCTGGTTACGGCGGCGTTCGGGTTCCTGGTGGCGGCGGCGACGATCGCCCTCGCCGCCAGCTTCGGCCCGGCGACCGCCAGTCTGATCATGGCGGGGGTTTTCCTGGCGGCGGTCGGTTTGGCGCTGATTTTTGCGCGCCGTGATCGACGCCGCCGGATCGATTCGGCGGACCGGCTCCGGGTCCGCCGTCAGCAGGCGCTGCGCAGCTTCGGGACCGAGACGGCGATGAGCCAGGTGTTCGGATTGCTCGGGGCCGGGTGGCGCACCCGCCGATTCCTCGCGCCGCTCGCCGCCGCCGTCGCACTCGGCTGGATGGCGGAGCGCAGGCGGCGGGTTAGATGAGCATGGCGGCGAGGACGGCGCCGGAGGCTGAAGTCACCCGCCGGCGCGGCGCCCCACCAGCGGCGCGTTGACCGCGTCGGGCCCGAAATCGCAGGCCCCGGAAATGTCGAGCGCGAACTGCAGCCGGCCACGGGCGCGGCTGACCCGGCTCTTGACCGTGCCGACAGCGCAGCCGCAGATTTCGGCGGCTTCCTCGTAGGAGAACCCAGCGGCGCCGATCAGCAGAAGCGCCTCGCGCTGATCCGGAGGCAGCGTGTCCAGCGCCCGGCGGAAGTCGGTCAGCGCCATGCGGCCGTCGTGGTCGGGCGCCACGGCGAGCCGGCCGGAGAAGGCGCCGTCGACATCCTGCACCTCACGGCCGCGTTTACGCATCTGGCTGTAGAACAGGTTGCGCAGGATGGTGAACAGCCAGGCGTTCATGTTGGTGCCGAGTGTGAAGCCGTCCTGCTTGGCCCAGGCCCGCATCACCGTCTCCTGCACCAGATCGTCGGCCCGATCGTGGCGTCCGCTCAGCGACATCGCGAAGGCGCGCAGCGACGGCAGCGCCGCCAGCATCGCCGACTTGAAGCTCGACGGCGCGGGATCGGCTGCCGGTTTCGCCGGCGCGGCGCTTGCGGGCGCGGTCACGCGCCGCCCCGCCGTTCGGCCGCGTCCAGCTGCTCCAGCAGGTCGAGCAGGTCGGACGGAATCGGCTCGAGCGCGTCGGCGGCGTAGAGCGCACGCAGGCGCGACCCGATCTCGCTGTCGGGGCCGAGGGGGTCCTTGCGCGCGGGCTGCGCGCGGCGGGGCGGCGGCCGATCGTTGCGGGGCATCGGGTACATGCTCGGTGACGGTCCTGGAATTCGAATGGTAAGCCCAATCGCGCAGCGAAGGAAAAGGTTCCCGCGACGGCGGAACTTTTTTACGCGGTGCGCGTTTTCGGCCATAGTCGTGTCCCACGACGCCCCGCGCGCCGCGCCTGAACGGAGTCCTGCATGTCGCTGTCCACCCGCATCGCGCCCCATCTGTCCTATCTGCGCCGCTATTCCCGGGCGATCTCCGGCAGCCAGGCGTCCGGCGACGCCTATGTGCGCGCGCTGCTCGAGATGCTGATCGCCGACGTGTCGATCTTTCCGGCGGCGTCGAGCGACCGGATTGCGGTTTTCGCGCTCTACGCACGCAGCTTCGCGGATTTGCAGGTCGCGATCGAACCGGTTGCGTCGAGCTTCAGCTGGGAGCAGCGCGCCGCCGGCAATCTCGCGATTGTGTCGTCGCGGGCGCGGCAGGCGTTCTTGCTCGCCGCGCTCGAGGGCTTCGCCCCGGCCGAGATCGCCGAGATCCTCGACCTCGACGCGCCGGAGGCGGTCGCGCTGCTGGCGCGGGCGTCCGAGGAAATCTCGCTTCAGGTCGCGACCGACATCCTGATCATCGAGGACGAACCGCTCATCGCGATGGACATCGAGCAGATGGTCCGCTCACTCGGCCACAGGGTCACCGGCGTCGCACGCACCCGGACCGAAGCGCTGGCGCTGTTCCGCGCCGATCCGCCGGGGATGGTGCTGGCGGACATCCAGCTGGCCGACGGCTCGTCCGGCATCGACGCGGTCAACGACATGCTGACCACCGGCTCGATCCCGGTCATCTTCATCACCGCCTTCCCCGAACAGCTGCTGACCGGCGAGCGGCCGGAGCCGGCGTTCCTGGTCACCAAGCCGTTCAACGAGGACATGGTGAAGGCGCTGATCAGCCAGGCGCTGTTCTTCAACGAGGCCGCCGAAGTCGCCGCGGCGTGAGGGTCGTCGGAACGCCTCGATCGTGGTGGCGTTGAGGTTGGATCG
>JANOEW010000015.1:0-5327 GCA_031413475.1 Amaricoccus sp. | reverse complement strand
CGTTGCCATCGAGGTAAGCGAGCTTCACGATGTCGAAGCCAGTGTCGATGTCGATGGCGAGAAAACGTGAGAATTGATCGAGCACTTTGAACGGGCGGAAGATGCTCGGCCGATGCGCTCGATGCCGTAGAGGGCGCCGGTGGACATCATGCGGATGCGCTCGCCGCGGCGGAGGACGCCGTCGATGATGCGCACGAGGACGACGACGCCGAGGTAGGCGTCGTACCAGCTGTCCACGAGCATGGCTTTGAGCGGGGCGGCGGGGTCGCCTTTGGGCGGTGGGAGGCGGGTGACGATGGCCTCGAGCACGTCGGGGATGCCGAGGCCGGTTTTCGCGGAGATGCGGATGGCGTCATGGGCTTCGATGCCGATGACGTCCTCGATCTGCTCGATGACGCGGTCGGGCTCGGCGGCGGGCAGGTCGATCTTGTTGAGGACGGGGACGATCTCGTGGCCGGCGTCGATGGCCTGGTAGACGTTGGCGAGGGTCTGGGCCTCGACGCCCTGGGAGGCGTCGACCACGAGGAGCGAGCCCTCGACGGCGCGCATCGAGCGAGAGACCTCGTAGGCGAAATCGACGTGGCCGGGGGTGTCGATGAGGTTAAGCACGTAGGCGTGGCCGTCCTTCGCGACGTAGTCGAGGCGGACGGTCTGGGCCTTGATGGTGATGCCGCGCTCGCGCTCGATGTCCATGGAATCGAGCAGTTGCTCCTGCATGTCGCGGGCGGCGACGGTTCCAGTGGACTGGATGAGGCGGTCGGCGAGCGTGGACTTGCCGTGGTCGATATGGGCGACGATGGAGAAGTTGCGGATATGCGCGGTGTCGGTCATGCTGCGAGGCTATGGGGCGCGCGGGCTGGGTCGTCAAGCGTTCGCCTGGGGCGACGCACCGTCCTGCGCCTGCCGGCAGGCTGGCGCGCGGGGCGGCGCGGCTCGATCCTTAAGGGTCCGACCCTTGGTCCCCGATCGACCGGCGGCGGTCATAGGCGTCGCGGGGGCGCGCAATTCGGCGCGAAGTTGCGCGAGGCGCGCCGCGAGCAGGGCCTTCGTTGTGCCGGTCGTGCCGGCCAGCCGGTCTTCGAGGACGGCGATCTTGGTCAGGGTTGCGTCGAAGTCGCGGGTCGCGAGGTCGGGAGCCAGGTCGTCCGCGATGCCGCGCCGCGGCCGGCGATGGATGATCCGCCCGCCGAGCGCGGCCATTCGCCGCTGGAGCGGCAGCGGCACGGCCTCGAGGACTTCCGCCACTACGGCGACGGTGCCGGGGGGGAGCACCGCCAGGACGCCGGCCAGCACGCTGTCGTCCGGATCGTGCGGACCCCGCTGCGCCGAGGCGCCGCGGATCGTCGGAGTCGCGCCGACCGCGCGCGTGACGCGGACGAGCGTCGGCGGCCTTGCCTTGGGCATCGCGGCCAAGGAAGTGTCGAACTTCATCGGGGCCGGCATTCTCGCCTCCGCCCGACCGTTCAAGAAGGGCGATCTGATCGAGACGGGCGGGATGTCGGGCGTCGTCGAGCATGTCGGGCTGCGCTCCACCCGGCTGCGCAAGTCGGACGGAACCGTGGCGGTCGTCCCGAACGCACAGTTGTCGGACGGCCAGGTCAACAACTATGGCCGGCCGAACGTGCGTGCGGTTACAGAGGTCGATCTGACCGTCGGCGTCTCCCATGAGACGACCCGGGAGTCGCTCGACGTCTTCGTCGGGCGGCTGCGCGACGTGTTCGCCGCCCAACCGCTGGCGGTTCCCGGTGCGGAAGTCGCCCTGGCGCGCATCGGGCCGTCTTCGATCGACATCGAGCTGAAGGGCCAGCTCGCCACGGACGACGCGACGGCTTTTGCCGCGGCGCGGCACGAGCTTCTGGCGGACATCGTCGCGCTCGCCCACGAGATGGATGTTCATTTTGCCAGTCCGGGCAACACGCTGCACGTCATTGGCGGCGCAACGTCGGCATCAAAGGGTTCCGCGCAGGTAGCCGCGTAGACGCCGACCATGCCAACTCCAGGAGAGGCGGGCCATCGAAATGTCAGGCATCGGTCGGTCGCCGTTGGCGACGTCGTCGAGGCGGACGGTCTGGGCCTTGATGGTGATGCCGCGTTCGCGCTCGATGTCGTTGAGTCGAGGAGTTGCTCCTGAATGTCGCGGGCGGCGACGGCGCCGGTGGACTGGATGAGGCGGTTTTCGAGCGTGGATTTTGTTCGCCGCATCCGCGAGCGAGCCGACCGGATCCTCGGGCGTTCGTGATCGAGCGGCGCGCCTGACTGCGCCGGTCGGCGGCTCAGGGTCAGTCGAGCGCCTTGCCGAGCGCGCGTTCGAGCCGGCGTGCGGCGGTCTCGAGCCCGGATTCGAGACGGCGAGCGCCCCGCGCGAGGTCGCGGGCGGCGGCTTCGAGCACGTCGCTTGGCGGCGTGGCTGGCGGGCGATGGGCGGGTGTGGTCGGACGGCGCGCGCCGCCGCGCCGTGCGCCGGGTTCCGGGGCGCCGGCGATCCAGACCTCGACGGTGCCCGGGTCCGGCAAGGGCGCGTGGTCGGTGAAATCGCGCGCTTCGGCGGGACCCTCGGCGGCGGGCAGCGCCGCGGCGATCACGCCCGCGCGCCCGGCGTCTTCGGCGTGGTAGTAACGCGCGTGGCTGCGGCTGATGGCGAAGTCGATGCTGATCGGGGCCGCAACGGTGACCCCCTGCGCGCGCAACCCCGCGAGCGCAGCCGTCACCTCTGTCTCGGGAACCCCGCTCGGCGCGTGCACGAAGACCTGCGCGCCGTCCGCCCCGGGCAGGACCGGCGCGGGGCTGGTCGCCTGCGCCGGCTGCGGGCGCGGCAGGGGTCGATGCGCGGGGACGAACAGGCGCGGCTCTGCGACGGGTCCGGCCGGGATGGCAGGCGTCGCTGCCGGGTCCGCGGAGGGGGACGGCGCGGCCGCCGGGGCCGGCACGTTGGCGGGGGCAGCGGGCGACGGGTCTGCGGAGGCGCCGGCCGCTGCGGGTGTTGGAGCCGATATCGGCGCTGCGGGCGGCGCGGTCGCTGCCGGGCGGGGGTCGGCGAGCGACGCGATCAGGCTCGGCGCGTCCGGAAGCGGCGGCGAGATGGCTGACACGTCTGCGGCGGCCGGCGCGGCGGCTGACACGGCTGCGAGCTCCGGCGCGGCGCTTGAAACCGCCGCGAGCGTCGAGGTGGCGGTGGGCGGCGCGGCGCCGGCTGCGGTGCGGAACGGCGCGGGCGGGCTCGGATCGCCGGCGACGACGTCCACAGGCGCCGGCGCCGGCGCCGCCGTCGAAGACGGAACCGGACCAGCCGCCGGACTCAGCAGCGTCGGCGTGATCAGCGCCACGCCGATCCCTGCCGTGCATGCCACGGCCAGGGCGGTCCAGGCGGCGCGCGGTCGTCGCGGGCGTGCGCCGCTCGGCGGGTCGGGCGGCGCGGGGTGATCGGGCGCAGCCCAAGCAGTCGCGGTGGCAAAGGAACCCGGAGCGAGCGCCTCGCGGGAGGGCGCGTCGTCCGGGCGCAATGCCGCATCGGGCTGACCGTCGGAAGGCCACGAGCCGGCTGCGCGCGGGTCGAGCGGGTCGCGCCGTGCATCGGTCGTCGCGGCGAAGCGGGCCGGCGGCGGCGGCGGGTCGGCCTCGATCTCGTCCTCGGGCGTACGCCCGCGCAGGCCTGGGGCATCGTCCACATCGGCGCGCGACGGAATGGACGGCGCAGGCCGCCGCGCGATCGCCTCGGCGCGGCTGGCGCGGGCCAGCTTCAGCCGTTCCTCGAGCGCCAACGGATCGAGGATTGCGGCAAGGGCCGCAGTCTGCGCCGACTCCTGCGACGGCCGAACGGCCGGACCATTCTCCCCCATCGTCAACTCCCGTGCCCGCCGATCGTCTCGTCGGCGTTCCGCCCCGTTCTGCTCGGGTAAACGTTAACACGGCGCGGCGAGTTGCACAGCATGCTGATCGTTTTTCGTTCGGTCCTGCCGCGATGCGCCGAGATCTGTGGCGCCGGCGCAAACCGCGATGCGCGTCGATCAGGCGACCAGGCGCGCCTCGGTCGACGCCGCGACCTCGGCCGCGGTCACGCCGTCGGCGAGTTCGACCAGCTTCAGCCCACCGGGGACGACGTCGAACACCCCGAGGTTGGTGATGATACGGTCGACGACGCCCTTGCCGGTCAGCGGCAGTGTGCAGTCGTGCAGCAGATTGGTCTCGCCGGCCTTGTTGGTGTGGTCCATGATGACCACGACGCGCTTCACCCCGGCGACCAGGTCCATGGCCCCGCCCATGCCCTTGACCAGCTTGCCCGGGATCATCCAGTTGGCGAGGTCGCCGGTCTCGGAGACCTCCATCGCGCCGAGGATCGCCATGGCGATCTTGCCGCCGCGGATCATCCCGAAGCTGGCGGCGCTGTCGAAATAGGCGGTGCGGTCGAGTTCGGTGACGGTCTGCTTGCCGGCGTTGATCAGGTCGGGATCGACCTCGTTCTCGGTGGGAAAGGGGCCGATGCCGAGCATGCCGTTCTCGGACTGCAGCGTCACGTCGACGCCTTCGGGGATGTAGTTGGCCACCAGCGTCGGGATGCCGATGCCAAGGTTGACGTACATGCCGTCTTCGAGCTCCCGCGCGGCGCGGGCGGCCATCTGGTCACGGGTCCAGGGCATCCTCACCTCCTCCGGTCGAGATCGGGCATGGGGACGTCGAAGCCGTCGTCGTAGTCCGCGATGCTCGCCATGTCGTTCTGGAACGTGCGCGCGGTGGCTTCGAGATACATGCCGACGAGCGACGGGTTCGCCTGCGCGAAGCCGCCGCCGAAGAGGCCGTCGAGCTTTCCGACCGCCGCGTCGAGGATCAGGTCGCTGAGCGAAATCGCGCTCCGCACCATATCCAAGCGCGCTGCGTGGAACTCCGCCATCGGATCCTTGGTATTGCGTTTCATGCCGCTCTCACGGTCCGGTGCTCGATGCGTTTTTCGTGCCGGCCCTGGAACAGTCGGTGCACGTAGATGCCGGGGAGGTGGATGCCGTCGGGGTCGAGCGACCCGCGGGGCGCGATCTCCTCGACCTCGGCGACACAAACGCGGCCGCACATTCCGGCGGGCGGGTTGAAGTTGCGCGCGGTCTTGCGGAACACGATGTTGCCAGTGTCGTCGGCCTTCCAGCCCTTGATGATCGCGAGATCCGCCACGATGGCGCGCTCCAGGATGTAAGTCTCGCCGTCGAAGTCCTTGTGTTCCTTGCCTTCGGCAATCACAGTGCCGACGCCGGTGCGGGTGTAGAAGCCGGGGATGCCGCAACCGCCGGCGCGCATGCGCTCGGCCAGCGTGCCTTGGGGGGTGAACTCGAGTTCGAGCTCGC
>JANOEW010000014.1:0-3630 GCA_031413475.1 Amaricoccus sp. | reverse complement strand
TGAATCATGCCCGACTCACGCCGTCAAAGGAAAATCTCTGCCAGGTGAGCAGTTACCCGGCACGCGTGCGAACGGGATAAGCCTATGATTTTATTCAATTTGGCCCGCCTGAAATCTATCGGTCGACGCCGGCCGAGCCGGCGGTCATCGGCCGGAAGCCGCTCGGTCGCACCCCGTGGCGGATCGATTGGCGCGGGGTGCGGCGGATGAATTGCGCGCCGGTCCCGTCGCTTCCGCCCGTGCCGACCGAACTCGCGCTGGTCTACGTCGATGCCGCGTTGCTCGTCTTCGACAAGCCGTCCGGCCTCTTGTCGGTGCCGACAAAGCCGCCCGGCCCGAGCGACTGCCTCGAGGCGCGGGCACGCGCGGCGTTCCCCGACGCCCTGCTGGTGCACCGGCTCGATCGCGACACCTCGGGCGTGATCGTCTTCGCCCGCACCCGGCTGGCGCAACGTCACCTCGGCTGGCAGTTCGAGCGCCGCCAGGTTGGCAAGGGCTACGTCGCGCGGGTCTGGGGCGATATGCCCGGTGCGGCCGGACGCATCGATCTGCCGCTGGCCTGCGACTGGCCGAACCGGCCGCGGCAGATGGTCTGCCGATCGCACGGCAAATCCGCCGTCACCGACTGGCGGGTCGTCGCGCGCGAAGCCGCCGCGACGCGGGTCGCGCTCGCGCCGCTGACCGGCCGCAGCCACCAGCTGCGCGTGCACCTCGCGGCGCTCGGCCACCCGATCCTCGGCGACGCGTTCTACGCCCCGCCCGAGGCGCTGGCGGCGGCGGGCCGGCTGCAGCTCCACGCCGAGCGCATCGGCTTCCGCCATCCCGACGGCGGCGCCTGGGTCGAATTCGCCGCCCCCGCGCCGTTCTGATCGCGCCTTCAGCCGAGCTGCGCGCCGGGGTTCATCCGCCCCTCCGGATCCATCAGGCGCCTGAGCCCCACCAGCAGCGCGCGCCGCTCCGGATCGAGCCGCGCCTCGACATCGGCGCGCTTCAGCCGCCCGACGCCGTGCTCGGCGGTGATCGAGCCGTCGAAGGCGTCTACCTCGGCGTTCAGGATTTCCTTTCCCAGCGCGAGCAGCGCGGCCGTCCGCTGCGGCGGCAGGCCCGGCGGCGGCAGGACGTTGAGATGGACGTTGCCGTCGCCGAAATGCCCGTAGGCCACCGCCCGCGCGCCGGGCAGCGCCGCCTCGATCGCCCCGCAGGCCGCGGTCACGAAGGCGGGCAGGTCCGACAGCCGCACCGACACGTCCGAGCGCAGGAACGGCCCCATCCGCGCCTGGCCGTCGTTCACCGCCTCGCGCAGCGTCCAGAGCCGGTCGGCCTGGGCGCCGCTCGCGGCGATGATCCCGTCGGTCACCAGGCCGTCGGCGTGCGCCGCCTCGACGAAGCCGGACAGCAGGCCGTCCAGATCGACCGGTCCGGGCGCCGCGAGCTCGATCAGCGCATAGACGCCGCAGGCGGCGTCGAGCGTCGGCGGGCCCGCCATGGCCTCGCGGGCGATCGCCATCGCCGGCGGCATCAGGAATTCAAAAGCTCCGAGCAGGTCGGAACACATCCGCCGCGCCAGATGAAAGGCGCGCATCGTCGCGGCGAGGTCGGGCAGACCCAGCAGCGCCGCCGCCCGCGCCGTCGGCCGCGGCCCCAGCCGCAGCGCCGCCGCTGTGACGACGCCGTAGGCTCCCTCCGCCCCGATGAACAGCTGCTTGAGCTCGGGTCCGGCGTTGTTCTTGCGCAATGTGTTCAGGCCGTTCCACAGCGTGCCGTCCGCCAGCACGACCTCGAGCCCGAGAACCTGCTCGCGCATCATGCCGTAGCGCAGCACGTTGAGCCCGCCGGCGTTGGTCGAGACCACGCCGCCGATCTGCGCCGTGCCCTGCGCGCCGATGGTCAGCGGCAGGAACAGGTCGCGCGCCGCGACCGCCTCCTTGACCGCCTGCAGCACGCAGCCCGCCTCGGCCACGCAGGAATAGTCGTCGGGATCGATGGCGCGGATGCGGTCGAGCCGGCCGAGGCTCAGCACCACCTGCCGCTCGGGGTCGTTCGGCAACGCGCCGTTCACCAGGCCGGTGTTGCCGCCCTGCGGCACGATCCCGAGACCGAGCCGGCCGCACGCGCGCACCATGGCCCGGACCTCGGCGACATCGCGCGGCCGCAGGACCGCCAACGCCGCGCCGCGCTCGGCCCCGAACCAGTCGCCGAGGTAGGGCGCCATGGCCGCCGGCTCGGCGAGGATGCGGTCGGGCGCGAACTCGGCTGCGAGGGCGGGCAGAGGGGTGGTCTTCACGGGCGGTTTCTCGCGATTTGGCACCCGAATTACCTCGGGCTTCCTTGCGTGCGACGCAAGACCCGCGCAGCACCCCGCGCTCGCTCCGCCCCCGCCGACGGGCGGGGCGCCGCCCGCCGGGACCGGTCTGCCCAGGATCGCCGGCCAAGGCCGCACGCCGTCGCGCGCGACGAACCAGCCACCGCCAGCGGCATCCTGACCGGAACGCCGCCGCCGGGCGGCGGCGCGCGAAAGCGGCAAGCTACGTTGCCCGGCACGCCGCACGTGTGTTAGCTCGGGCCGAAACGGAGGAGGTGACGGGCGATGCATGTGCTGGTGACCGGAGCGGCCGGCATGATCGGCGCGAAACTCACGCGGTCGCTGGTCGCCGATCCGCCGCCCGGCCTCACCCGGCTGACCCTGGTCGACGTGGTCGAGCCGGCGGCGCCCGCGGGCGCGCCGGTCGCGACCGTGGCGGCACGGCTCGACGTCGCCGACGCGGCGGCGGTCGCGGCGCGGGTGGCCAAGCGCCCGGACGTCGTCTTCCACCTCGCCGCGGTGGTCTCGGGCGAGGCCGAGGCGGATTTCGCCAAGGGCTGGGCGGTCAACTTCGACGGCACGCGGGCGCTGTTCGAGGCGATCCGGGCGCTGCCGGACTATCGGCCGCGGGTGATCTTCGCCTCCTCGATTGCCGTCTTCGGCGCGCCGTTTCCGGACACGATCCCCGACGACTTCCATCTGACGCCGCTGACGAGCTACGGGGCGCAGAAGGCGATGGGCGAGCTGATGCTCTCCGACTACACCCGCCGCGGCTTCTTCGACGGGGTCGGGCTGCGGCTACCGACGATCTGCATCCGTCCCGGCGCGCCGAACAAGGCGGCGTCGGGGTTCTTCTCGAACATCATCCGCGAACCGCTTGCCGGGAAAGAGGCCGTGCTGCCGGTGGCCGAGGACGTGCGCCACTGGCACGCCTCGCCGCGATCAGCGGTCAGTTTTCTCGTGCACGCCGCCGGGCTGAAGGCCGAACAGCTCGGCCCCCGACGCAATCTCTCGATGCCAGGCCTTTCCGTGACGGTGGGCGAACAGATCGAGGCGCTGCGCCGCGTGGCCGGCGAGGGCGTGGTGCAACGCATCCGGCGCGAACCCGATCCCACCATCATCCGCATCGTCGCCGGCTGGCCGCGGAATTTCGACCCGCGCCGCGCGCTGAGCCTCGGGTTCAAGGCGGAGTCGAGTTTCGAGGAAATCATCCGCGTGCACATCGCGGATGAGCTCGGGGGACGTTTCGTGGCGTAGTCTGGTCCGAGCCAGAATTTCTCGTCTTCTGATTTCTCCGGTGTAGGCGGGGTGCCCTCACCCCGCGGGAT
>JANOEW010000013.1:0-4520 GCA_031413475.1 Amaricoccus sp. | reverse complement strand
GCGGCGATCGAGGCGGAGGGCTGGGACCCGAGCGTCGCCGTCCTCGCCACCGGTTTTCCCACCGTGCTGGAGCGCATGGCGGCGGAGCTCGACTGGACCGAGGATGTCGGCGACGCGATGTTCGTCCAGACTGACGACCTGCTCGACGCGGTGCAGCGCATGCGCGCCCGGGCGCAGGCTACCGGCTATCTCGCGAGTAACGACGCGCAGGTCGTGGAGGAGGCTGACGGCGTGATCAGCGTCGCGCCCGCTGATCCTGAAGTCATCTACGTCCCGCGCTATGATCCCGGCGTGGCCTATCTGACCGCGCCGACCGCGGCGCCGATCTACGAGACCGTGGACGACGGGCTGTCGGCGACGGACGTGATCACAACTGGGGTGATCGCTTTCGGTAGCGCGCTGCTGATCGATGAGCTGTTCGACGACGACGACAACGACAATGACGACTGGGATGACTACTGGCGGCACGAAGCCAAGCACTTCGACTGGGACGACGGCGGCGTCTACGGCCGTCGGGACGTGAATATCGACGGCGACGTCAACATCAACCGCATCGACGCCGACGTGCGGCGGGCGGCCCGGAAGATCGGCGATCGCGATCCCGGTGCGGCGGCGCTTCGGCGCGACAGCTGGCCTGGCGAGGAATGGAGCCCAAGCGCGGCGCAGCGCCGCGAGGCCCGCGAGCGGCTCGAGGCTCGAGAACGCAATGCTGGCGATCGGCCGCGCGCGACGGATCACAGCGCCGCGCTCGACCGGGCGCGCGGACAGCTGGAAGCGGGCAGGGACGGCGGCGGCGGTGCGCGCGACAAGCTGGAAGCTGCGGCGGCGAAGCGCGAACCACGGGAGCAGCGGCCGGCGGGCCAGGCGGCTTTCAAGCCTCGAAGCGGCGACGCCGCCGAGGTCCGCAAGGCGAAAGACCGGGCGCAGGCCAGTCTCGCGGCGCGGTCGGAGGCGCGTCCCGCGGCCAAGCCGAAGGTGGCCCGCCCAGCTGCGGACCGGCCCGCCGCCAAGGCCACCGCCTTCAAGCCCGGCAAGGACGGCGCCGCCGGGACACGCAAGGCGATCGATCGTGGCGCCGTCAGCGCCGCGCGGGCCGGGGCCAAGCCAAAGGTCGCCGCGAGGCCGAAGGGCGCGGTGCAGCCCAAGGCCGCCGCGCGGTCGCACAACGCCCGGCCGAAGACAAAAAAGCCGCCGCCGCCGCGCTCTGCGTTCAAGCCGTCCGGCGGCGGCAAGGCCAAGGCGGCCGCGCATCGTGGCGGCAAGTCCGGCAAGAAGAAGAAAGGGTAGGAACGTGGCAAGAAACACCGGGTGGTTCGGCTTCACGCCGCCGCTGCGCGGCGGTGCGTTGGGATTGATTCTGGCCGGAACCGCGTCCGCGGTGGCGCATGCCGAGGCGCAGCGCTTCCAGACGCCCGACGCCGCGGTGTCCGCGGTCATCGCCGCGCTCGAATCCGTCGATGCGCCGGCTTTGGTGGCGATCTTCGGGCCGGAGAGCGAGGACGTGATCTTCAGCGGCGACGCCGACGAGGATCGTGCGGACTGGGGCCGGTTCCTGTCGGCGTATCGCGACCTGAACCGGATCGCTCCGGAGGCGGACGGGACGGCCACGCTCTACGTCGGCGACGACCAGTGGCCGTTTCCGATCCGGCTCGTCTCGGCGCCCGACGGCTGGCGTTTCGACGCTGCCGGCGCGCGCGAGGAGATCGCGCTCCGGCGCATCGGCGAGAACGAGCTCGACGTCATCGACCTGCTCGAGGCCTATGTCGGAGTCCAGGCGGAGTATCGCCAGACCGATCCGGACGGCGATGGCGTGCACAGCTTCGCCGCCGGCGTTCTGAGCGGCGAGGGCAAACGCGACGGTCTTTACTGGCCGCCCGAGCCGGGCGCGCCGGACAGCCTGATTGGCGACTTCATGGCGCGCGCATCCGCCGACGGCTACAGCGCCGGCGACGCGGACGTCGAACCCGACCCCTATCTCGGCTACTATTTTCGGGTGCTGCAGCGCCAGGGGCCGGCCGCGCCCGGCGGGGCGATGGACTACCTGGTGAACGATCGCATGCTGGCCAGTCACGCCATGCTGGCGTTCCCTGCCTCGTATCGCGAGACCGGCGTCATGAGCTTCATGGTTGGCGAGGCGGGCGCGGTCTACGAGGCCGATCTCGGCGAGGCGACCCTGGAGGTCGCCGGCGCCATCGAGAGTTTCGATCCCGGCGCCGGCTGGCAGCCCGTCGACCTCGAAGACCCCGCCGGCGAATAGGCTGCCGCGCAGTCGGCCCCGCAGTCGCCCTCGGCCGCCGCCTCCGAACGTGCCGCGCGCGATTGTGCTCGGCGCACTCGAAACAGCCTTCCGGATGCGCTTGGTCCCGCGTGTCGCAAGCCCCCCGGATCGCCCGACGGCCAACCGCCGGCGTGGCGTCAGCGGCGCCAGTCGTTCGCGATCAGGCCACGCTCTTCGTCGGGCGTGAGCAGCATCCCGGCGCCGAGGCGGTCGAGCGCCCCGTCGAGCGCGCTGGCGCTGGCGCCCTCCGCCGGGACGAAGGCCCCGCCGCGGTCCGCCGCCGGGGTAAGGCGGCTCGCCACCGCCAGTTCGGTGGCCCAGCCCTGGTCCGGCGACCGGCAGGCGATGCCCTGGGTCAGCGCGGTCGCCGTCGGATCGAGCAGCTCGTATTCGCGGCAGGGGCGTCCGTCGCGATCGAAGAACGTCGCGATCAGGGTGATCTGCGCCGGAGCCGATCCCGCCTCGACCAGGCCGCTGCCGCTCGTCTCCAGCGCGACGCGCAGCGCGTCGTCGGTCGCGGCGGCCCCGGCGATCTGGACCGGCCCGGAATTGCGCGCGGGCGACACCGCCAGCCCGATCACCAGCGCCGCCGAAGCGGCCAGCGCCGCCCAGACCACCGTGCGCGGCTGCGGCCGCAGCGCCCGCCATCCGGACCGGGCCGCCGGCCGCACCGGCGCGCGGACCGCCTCGGGAAAGATCGCGGCGCGCAGCCGCTCCGGCACCGGCTGGTGCAGCGGCTCGGCATAGGCGGCGGCGACCAGCGCGTTGGCCTCCATCAGCGCATCGACATAGGCGGCGTCCGACGGGCAATCGGCGAGGTGCAGCACGATCGCCGCCGAGTCCTCGGGCGACAGCGCGCCGTCGACGAACGCCTCGAGCCTTTCGCGGTCCATCACTGGGTCCATGACCGGGTCCTTTCGGAGGGAGACTGCACCAGCGGCAGGAGCAGCGCGCGGGCGCGCGACAGCCGGCTCATCACGGTGCCGATGGGGATGTCGAGGTGCTCGGCGACCTCGCGGTAGCTGCGGCCCTCGAGCGCGACCAGCGCAAGTACGAGGCGCAGTTCGTCGGGAAGCGTGTCGACCGTGGCGCGAACCTTGTCGAGCGTAGCCCGATCCTCGGCCTGCCGTGCGCTCGCCCCGTGATCCGACAGCGCCTCGGTCTCGGGATCGACCTGCGTGCCGCGAACCCGCCGCCGCCGCCGCCGGTCGTCGAGCCAGAGGTTCTGGATGATGCGGAACATCCAGCTGTCCATGCGCGTGCCCGGATGAAAGCTCGCCGCGTTCTTCAAAGCGCGTTCGCACGCGGCCTGAACCAGGTCGTCGCCGAGGTCCGGTGACCCGCACAACGCGTAGGCGAACCGGCGCAGACGCGGCACCAGCTCCACCAGATCACGCTGGAAACGAACGTCCAAGGCAAGACCCCTCCGAGCAACCCCATGACTGCACAACGCGTCGAAGCCGAAAATATTCTGCCGGCATCTTGATCCGGCGCAAGACCGGCTTTATGCAAAGTGGATCGATTAGGGGTCCGGGCATGGGGTGGCTTACACGGTTTGCGATTGTTGCTGGGGCAGTGTCCTTCGGGGTCGCGCCGGGCCTCCAGGTCGCCGGCCTGCCGATGTCGGTCGCGATCGCCCAGGAAGCCGGGACCAAGTCCGATCGATCCGCCGAGCGTT
Organism: Amaricoccus sp.; assembly: GCA_031413475.1. Lineage (GTDB taxonomy): Bacteria > Pseudomonadota > Alphaproteobacteria > Rhodobacterales > Rhodobacteraceae > Amaricoccus. The sequence continues at coordinate 564 of JANOEW010000013.1, read as the reverse complement.
CCAAATCCCGCGAGTCCAAAGCCCAGAGAGCGGCCGACCGCGCCGGCGCGGCTTCGGCCAAGTCGGAAAGAAAACGCGATAAAGCCGAGGCGGCACGAGACAAAGCCGAGCGTCGGGCCGAACGCAAGGCGGAACGCCAACGCGATCGCGCCGAGACGCTTGGCCCCGGCGACGACGGCTGGAGCGCCGCGTCGGGCGGCGCCGGGCCGACCGAGGCTCCGACCTCGCTCGAGGACGCCGGACCGCAGCCGGGGCCGGTCGGGGACGCGGACGAGAGCGGCGCCGACCCGGCCGACGATCTCGCTCAGGTTGAAGAGGAAGCCCCCGAGGTTCCGACTCAGGTAGACGGCCCGATCCCGACGCCACGCGATTCGGCCGCGCCGGACACGGACGTCGAGGTTCCGACGCAGGTCGACGGTCCGGTGCCGACGCCGCGCGATGCCGATTCCGAAGAGGCCGTCGAGATGGAAACGGCGACCGAAACCGAGACGGCGACCGAAACCGAGACGGCGACCGAAACCGAGACGGCGACCGAAACCGAGACGGCGACCGAAACCGAGACGG
>JANOEW010000012.1:0-3905 GCA_031413475.1 Amaricoccus sp. | reverse complement strand
CAAAATCGTCGTCGCTGGGATGAGTTGGGTCAGTTACACATTCAACTCATCGAATCGCGATTTCTTTGTCATGCGACTCAATGCAGGAGGTTCACTGGATCGCACTTTCGATACGGACGGCTACCTCAACACCAACTTTAGTCCAGGCCCCGTGTCCCGAACGCACCGCCGCCCACCGTCATTCGTTCATCGGCTTCAATCTTGGCGCCAGGACCAACGACCTCGCGGACGGCATGAGCATCGACGTCGCCTATGATCTGGATCTCGAAGGCGGCGCCTACGGCTCCTGGGAACGCTTTCGCCTGCGGGACATCGCAACCCCGGCCGCCTTGTGAACCGCGCGCAGCAGGGCCACCGCATCAGGATTCTCCCCGAGGAGACGATCAACCGGGTGGCCGCGGGCGAGGTCGTGGAGCGCCCCGCCGCCGCGCTCAAGGAACTGCTCGAGAACAGCATCGACGCCGGCGCCACCCAGATCAACGTCGAATTGGCGCGCGCCGGCCAGGGACTGATCCGGGTCGGCGACGACGGCAGCGGCATGTCCCGGGACGACCTGCTGTTGGCGATCGAGCGGCACGCCACCAGCAAGATCGCCGCGGTCGAGGACCTTGCGGGCGTGGCAACCTTCGGGTTCCGCGGCGAGGCGCTGCCGAGCATCGCCGCGGTCTCGCGCCTGCGGATCGAGACCCGCGAGCGGGGCGCCCCGGACGGCACCCGGCTCGAGGCGGACGGCGGCCGCATCCTGCGCGTCGCCCCCTGCGGCTGTCCGGAAGGGACGCTGATCGAAGTGCGAGATCTTTTCCACTCGGTCCCGGCCCGCCTTAAATTCCTGCGCTCGGAGGCGACCGAACTCGGGCACTGCCTCCAGGTCGCCGCGCGGCTCGCCCTCGCCTGCCCCGGCAGCGGCATCTGCGTGCGTCACGGCGAGCGTGATCTGCTGCGCCTGGCCCCGGCCCGGGACGCCGGGTCCCGCCTGCGCGAGCATCTGGGCCGGGAATTTTTCGCGGGCCTGCTTCCCGTGCGCGGCGCCGGCGCGGCCTGCGCCGTGTCGGGCTTCGTCTCGCGCCCCGGCGCCGGCCGGCCGGGAGCCGAGTACCAGCAACTCTTCGTCAATGGCCGCCCCGTCCGCGACCCCCTCCTGGCGCAGGGGCTGCGCGAGGCCTGCCGCGACCACGTTCTCCAGGAGAAGACCGGTTTGTCCTATTTTCTCTGGCTGACCCTGCCCGCGGCGTCCGTCGATGTGAATGTGCACCCGACCAAGCGCGAAGTCCGGTTCCGCGATCCGGGGGCGGTGCGCGCGATCGTCGGTGCGGCGCTGCGAGAAGCGTTGCGCACCGACAGCGCCCTGCGTGTTCCGGCGTTCGAGACCCGATCCGCTGACACCAACCCTGCACCCGAGCCACCGCTCAGCGCGGCGACGACGACCGCCGAACCGGCCAGCGCCGGCGAATACGCGGTGACGCCAGCCCGCCAACCGCAGCTGCCGCTCGAGCCGGAGCGGCCGGAGGTCGCGCCTGCGGCGCTGGGGACGGATTCCCTGCAGCTCTTCGGCACCTATATCGTCTGTTCCTCCCCCGACGGCCTGGTCCTGGTCGACCAGCACGCGGCGCACGAGCGGATCCTCTACGAGCGATTCCTCGCACGCTCGGCCGGCGGCGCCAGCCAGCGCCTGCTCGTGCCGGTGCTTTTCGACACCGCACCCGGCGAGGAAGAGACACTCGAGACGCTGCGGCCAACCCTCGACGCCCTGGGCGTGGTGATCGAACCGATCGGACCGCGCGCCTGGCGGGTGCTCGCCCTGCCGGCCGAACTGGACGCGGCCGGAGCCGTCGCTTTCGTGCGTGAACTGCTGGCACTCGCTCTCGCCGGCGAGACACCGGCGCGGATCGAGGATTTTCGCCATCGCGCCGCCGCCGTGCTGGCTTGCCACACCGCCATCAGGGCGAATCAACGACTCGGGGCGCGCGCGATCGCCGCCCTGCTGCTTGAACTCGCCCGCACGGGAAACCCCGGCGCCTGCCCGCACGGCCGGCCCACGAGCATCACCATCGACCATGACGAGATCCGGCGCCGCTTCAAGCGCACCTGAGATCGCCGCGCCGGCGCCGATCGCGCTCGTCGGCGCGACAGCCACCGGCAAGACTGCCGTCGGGATTCTCGTCGCCGAAGCCCTCGACACACAGATCATCGGCTGCGACTCCCGGCAGGTCTACCGTCGACTCGACATCGGCTCCGCGAAACCGACTCCCGCCGAACGCCGGCGCGTGCGTCACCACCTGGTCGATGTCGCCGACCCCGGCGAGCGCTACAGCGCCGCGCGCTACCACGACGCCGTTCAGGCGCTGCTGCCCGCATTCGCCGCCCGCGCGCGCGTCCCGCTCTTCGTCGGCGGCACCGGGCTGTACCTGCGGGCGGCCCTCGAAGGACTCTGCCCGGCGCCGCCGGCGCTCCCGAGGCTGCGCCGCTGGCTCACGGCGATCGGGCAGGGGCTCCCCGGCGGCCTGCACCCGCTTCTCGACCGCGTCGACGCACGAGCGGCAGCCCGCATTCACCCCAACGACAGCTGCCGCCTCAACCGCGCCCTCGAGGTCTACTTCCTCTCGGGACTGACGCTCACCGAGCAGCAGCGGCAGCACCGCGCCGGTCGTCCGGCGAGCGCGGTGCGGATCTTCGCGATCGACCTGCCGGGTGAACAAATTCGCCGACGCATCAACCAGCGACTGGACACGATGATGGCGGCCGGTTTCCTCGACGAGGCCCGCACCCTTCTTGACGAGGGGAGCGATCCCGATCTGCCCGCCCTGCGCGCCGTAGGCTACCCCGAACTCTTCGCACACCTGCGCGGGGAGACGACGCTCGACTCGGCTCTCGAGGCGATCCGGCGCGCCACCTGGCAGTACGCGCGCCGACAGCTGACCTGGTTCCGCGGCGTGCGGCACGTCACCTGGATCCCGGCGTCCGCGACCAGTTCCGATCAAGAACTCGCCGCGGCCATGCTCCAGCATTTGAAAGCCGCGGGTTTCGCACCATGAGCGCACAACGTCCCGGCACACTTCGGGAGAAGGCGGTGCTCGTCGGATTGCAGCTGCGCGGGCGAGCGGCGTGGGATCTGCAGGAGTCGCTCGCCGAGCTCGGGCGGCTGGCTGTCTCGGCCGGCGCGGCGGTCGTCGGCACCTTTCATCAACGCCGCGACCGCCCCGACCCCGCGACGCTCATCGGCAGCGGCAAAGCCGGCGAACTTGCCGAGTTGCTCAAGGAGCGCGGCGCGAACCTTGCCCTGTTCGAGCACGAGTTGACCCCGGGTCAGGAGCGCAATCTCGCCAAGGTGCTCGACACCAAGGTCCTCGACCGCACCGACCTGATCCTCGACATCTTCGCCCAGCGCGCCCGTTCCCGCGAAGGTCGACTCCAGGTCGAGGTCGCGCAACTGGCGCGCCTGCTCCCGCGACTCGTCGGCAAAGGTCTGGAACTGTCTCGTCTGGGCGGCGGCATCGGCACGCGCGGCCCCGGGGAGACAAAACTCGAGGCCGACCGGCGCCGGGTGCGCGACCGGCTCACCGCGCTGCGCCTGCGCATAGCCGCGCTCGGGCGGCACCGGGCCCTTTACCAGCGGCGCCGCCGCAAAGCTCCGGTCCCCGTCGTGGCACTCGTGGGGTACACCAATGCCGGCAAGTCGACGCTCCTCAACGCCCTCTCCGGCAGCAGCGTCGTGGTCGAAGACCGGCTCTTCTCGACCCTCGACCCGACGACCCGGCGCATCGCTCTGCCGCGGGGCGGCGCCTTTGTCCTCACCGACACGGTCGGCTTCATCCGGCACATCCCGCCCCAGCTCACCGCGGCGTTCACCGCAACGCTCGGCGAGCTGCACGAGGCCGACCTGCTCCTGCACGTCACCGACGTCAGCA
>JANOEW010000011.1:0-1825 GCA_031413475.1 Amaricoccus sp. | reverse complement strand
CCAATCCAACCAAGGTTCCTCCAAAACGAGGGCTCCCTGTAGCTCAACACCGACCAGGCAACGGTGCCACCCAGAAGGCTGGCGGTAGCAAGCGGGAATTCGACCAGCGCGGCGGGCGTTCCGGTAGCGGCGGAAACAAGCCGGGAGGCAACGCATGAGCCGCTCCCCCACCCTCGTCCTGGCCGCCGCGACGCTCGCGGCGGCCGGCCTCGCGGCTGAGCCGGCTGCGGCGCAGCGCAGCTGCCAGAAGCTCGGCGCCTTCACCCACTGCGACGACGGCACCACCTACCAGCGCCTCGGCGGCTTCACCTACGACAACCGCGGCAACTCGTGGCAGACGATCGGGCCCTCCACCTACGGCAGCGACGGCAGCGTGACGCAGCGCATCGGACCGTTCATCCACGACGACCGCGGCAACACCTGGCAGAAGATCGGTCCGTTCCTCTACGGCTCCGACGGCACGGTGTGCCAGCGGATCGGCGGCTTCACCACCTGCGACTGAGGCACCGGGGCATGACGACGATCTTCACCCGCGAGGCCGTATGCACGCTCTGCGGCACGACGAGCGAGCAGCCGGCGATCGGCAGCACCAACTACATGGGCTCGCCGGATCTCGACGGACGGGCGCCGCCGATGGCACGTCGCACGATCACCTACTGGCTCGAGGAGTGCCCGCGCTGCGGCCACGTCGCGCCGGATCTCGACTCCCCAGTGCCCGAAGCGTGCCGCGCCGCGGTGCGGGCGGCCATCCCGCATGCCTGGCGGGGCGAGCCCGACGACCCGCGCCGCCTGTTCCTGCGCTTCCAGACCCGCGCCGCGATCGCCGCGGCGCTCGGCGACGAGGCCGAGCAGGCGACGCGCGAACTGCACTCCGCCTGGGTCGCCGACGATTCCGGCCGCGCGGGCGACGCCGTGGACGCGCGGCGGCGCGCGGCGGCGCTGCTCGAGCGGCTGGTGGGGCGCGGCGACGCGATCGACGAAGCGGCTGAGGACGGCGACGATGCGGCCGAGCGACGCTGGATGACCGCGCTTCGCCACCGCATGCTCGTCGATGCGCTGCGGCGCGCCGGCGACTGGGAGCCGGCCGACGAGGCCGCGCGCCGCTTCGTCGAGCAGGTCCTTCCCGCCCTGCCGCCGCCTGGTCCGGACGAGTTCGACGTCGCGCAGCTTTTCTCCTTCATGCGCGCGCGGATCGCGGCGCGCGACGACCGGTGCTTCACGTTGGAAGAGGCGCGTTACGGGCGGCAGGACCCGGTGCAGTACGTGGCAGGATGGCGCCCGCCGTTCGAGGCCGCGGGCAGGAAGCGTCGCGCGCACGGAGCGGGCCTGCTCGGGTGGCTCCGGCGCTGGCTCGGCGCGTGCTCGGTCCTCGCCACGCTGGGCGGCCCGGCATCGGCGGAGGAGTGGGTCCACCGCGACGCCGACGGGCGGCGAGTCGAGACGCTCGAAGAGCGCGCGGGCGGCGGCTACGTGCGCCGCGCGCCCGACAGACGCCGCATCGGCACGATCGAGCCCGCGCCCGGCGGCGCGTGGACGCTGCGCGACGCCGACGGGAGGCGCACGGGTCGCGTCGAGGGAGGTTTCGACGGCGGCTTGGTCATCCGCGACCACGACGGCCGCCGCATCGGGACCGCCGATCCGCGCACTGCAAACGGCTACGTCCTGCGCGACGGCGCGGGACGGCGGAGCGGGTCGTTGCAGCGGCGGTGAAGAATGCCATGATGCCAGCATGACGAACTGATGCAGGGGGGGATGAAGACGGGTCGGTTCCACGTCGATGCGAAACCGGTGACCAAGCCGGAGGACGTCCGGCCGTATCTCGGTG
>JANOEW010000010.1:0-4753 GCA_031413475.1 Amaricoccus sp. | reverse complement strand
GCGGCACGACCTTTGCTAGGTTTAGGGTGTGGCGGGTCCCCTTTTCCGGAGTCCGTCAAATCGAGGTTGAAGCCATGAAGACACTGAAGCTCGCCGGAACCCTCCCTTTGGCCCTCATCGCCGCCAGCACGTCCTTCGGCCAAGACGACAACCGCGCTGTCCCCCGCACCTCCGGCGGGAGTTCTTCCTCGGACGCCGGTTCCCGGCACTCTGGAGCAGGCTCGTCTTCCGGCAGTTCGAGTGCCAGCTCTAGTTCGGATAACGGCAGCCGTGGCGGGTCGTCCGCGTCGGCATCGAGTGGGGGGAACCGCTCGTCCGCCTCCGATGCCGGATCTCGCAGACCGCGACCTGGAACCGGGACGGGCACCCGTGATCGCTACGGTAACGACCGCGATCGCTACAACGGCTCTCCCAATTCCTACTACTACTACGATCCTTACTACTACTCCGGCTACTATCGTGGCCGGCCCTATGCCTCCTACGGGTATGGATATGGCTACTACGACTACGGTTATTCGTACGGCGACTATTACGGCTACTACCCCTCGGCCTCCTACCGTTCCTATCGGTATCGGTCGGGAAACGTCGCGCAGTTGCGAACCCTGGTGGAGCCCGCGAAAGCTCGGGTCTATGTCGACGGCTACTATGCCGGAATCGGCGACGACTTCGACGGCCTGCTTCAACGCCTCAACATCTCGCCGGGCCGGCACGACATCACTTTCAAGCTCGAGGGCTACAACTCGCACACCTTCTCGGTTTACGCTGGTCGCGATCAGACCATCAAGCTCCGCTTCGATATGGTGCGAGGCAATTCCGAGACTCGCGACACCCTGCGCGATGACTCCGACCGCAACGACTCACAGAACGAAGACCGGGACCCGGAACCGGATATGGACCGGGAGAACGACCGAGATCGCGAGTCGGCGCGAGACCGCGATAGCAGCCGCGAAGTGGATTCAGACCGCGGCGAGCGTAAGTATGTGCCGCCCGCGAAAGAGGCTGGTCGCAGCGAGGTGCTTTTGGATATCGAGCCCGCCGACGCGTCGGTGTATGTCGATGGCGAGTTCTACGGCAAGGCCTCGCAGGTTACAAGGCTGGAACTTCCCGCTGGGGCGCACCGGATCGAAGTGGTTCGACCAGGCTACCGGACCGAAGAGACGGAGATCGACGTCACGGGCGAAGTCAAGAAGGTCGTGGTCAAGCTGGACCGGCGGTAACGAGTCTCCAGGGTCCCAAACCGCGCCCCGGGCCGCCTCCCCAACCTCTGACGGCTTCAGGGGCGGGTCGCCCCCAACCCCGGACGGCTTCAGGGGCCTGCCCCTACGCTGTCAGTTCCGGACCCCCCATCACCGTTGCAGGGGCGGCCCTTAGTCTCCGCCCGCCGCCACCAGCTTCTACTGCGACCCAAATGCGGACGCTACCGTAGCACTCGTGGGGGCCACCACTCCAAGCAACGCTTTATAGAAGTCTCCGGCTACCGCTGAGGCTGCGGATCCGTTTCCGCCTCGCACCAAAACGACGACCACCATTTCGGAGCGTGGATAACCAAGCGAGGACGCGAACCAGCCCACTCCCGAGCATGAACCCGTCTTCCCCGTTGCCACGAACCCAGGATCAAAGGCGCGCTGAGCGCTTCCCTCGGTAACCGACGAAAACAGCCCGGGCCCCAGCAGAGACAGGGTCGAAGGGGCCGAGAATCTCGACCGCTCTTTCACCTTGAGCACTTGAGGCGAGACGAACTGAGGTTCGTTAATGACGCCGCCGTTTACGCAGCCAGGGCAGGTCGGCCTGCCGCCAGACATGGAAATGGCTGTCGATCACCCTCATTGGAACGGCCCGGCGCGCAGCAGCGCCGCCCGGCCGACCAGCGCCCCTGCCATGGCGACAAGGTCGCCGCCAGCGTCGAGATGGTCGATCAAGGGCAGGATGGCGCGCATCGCGCCGGTCTCGGGCCGCCAGGTCGCGTCGGCCGCGAGCGGGCTCAGCCAGACGATCCGCCAGGCGAGCGATCGCAGGCGCGTCATGGCCGCGACCAGGGCCTCCGGTCCGCCGCGTTCGAGACCGTCGGAGACGACGATCACGAGCGCACCGCGCGCGAAGCCGGCGAAGCGCGGCACCGACAGGAACACCGAAAGCGCCTCGCCCAGGCGCGTGCCGCCATCCCAGTCGGCGACCAGCCCGGATGCGAGGGCCAGGGCCTGGTCGCGGTTGCGGCGCCGCAGCGCCCGCGTCACGCGTGTGAGCCGCGTGCCGAGGGTGAAGGTCTCGGCGCGCTCGGCCGTCCGGACGATGGTATGCGCGATCCGCAGGGCCGCATCCGTGCTGCCCTTCATGCTGCCCGACACATCGATCAGCGTCAGCACACGGCGTTGGCGAGCCTGGCGCCGGCGTACCGGCAGTTGCAGCATCTCGCCGTCGTGCCGCGCCAATTCGCGCAGCGCGCGGCGTGGATCGGCAACGCCGCGGCGCGCGGCGCCGAACCGGCGCGACCGCCGGCGCGGCAGCGCGCCCGGCAGCGCGCGGGCGAAGGCGGATAGCAGCGCGGTCTCGTCACCGACGGCAAAGGACCGGGCAAACAAGCGCTCGCGGCGGCTCGCCTCGCGGCCGGACGGATCCTCGTCCTCGGGGGGGAGGAACTCCTCCTGGTCGCCGGCGTCGAAGGCGCGCGGCGCCTCCTCGCTCGTCGCCTCGCCCGGTGCGAGGAAGGCGCGGCCGAGGAAGATCGTGTCGAACAGGTCGTCGAATTCCTGGCGACGGTCCGGTCCCGGACCGAAGATCGCATGGGCGGCGCGTCGCACGTCCTGGATGGAGCGCGGGCCAAGCAGGCCCACGGCTGCAAGGAAACTCTCGACCTGCGCGGGTGCTGCGAGAAAACCCTCGGCCCGCAGTGCGCGGGGGAAGGCGAGGAACGGATCGAGCGCGCGTGGCGTCATGCGGCGCCTGCCAGGATGCGATCCAGCCGAGGGGCGACGAAGGCGAGGTCGTCCTGGTCCTTCAGCACCACGCCGATAGCCCGTGCGAAAGCGGCAGGCCAAGGCGCGCCCTGGGCGTTGAGCAGCGTCGCCGCCTCCGCCCATTCCACCGTCTCGGCCACGCCGGGCGGCTTGGCGAGAGGCTCGGCCCGCAACTTGCCGACCGCCGCCACGACCCGGTGCGCGGTGTCGCGCGCCACGGCGGAGGCGCGCATCATCACGATCTGCGCCTCAAGCTGCGGGTCCGGATAGCCGATCCAGTGGTAGACGCAGCGCCGCCGCAGCGCCTCGTGCAATTCGCGCGTGCGGTTCGAGGTGAGCACCACGACCGGCGGCTCGGCCGCCCGGATCGTGCCGCGCTCGGGGATCGACAGGCTGAAATCCGACAGGAATTCCAGCAGGAAGGCTTCGAACTCATGGTCTGACCGGTCGATCTCGTCGATCAGCAGGAGCCTTTCCCGGGGGCGCTGGAGGGCCAGCAGCATCGGCCGCGCGATCAGGAAGTCATCGCCGTAGAGATTGACGTAGGCGTCGCCCGCCTGGCGGATGGCCAGCATCTGGCGCGGGAAGTTCCATTCGTACATGGCGGAGGCGGCGTCGAGGCCCTCATACGCCTGCAGGCGCACCAGGTCGCGCCCGAGCACGGCCGCGAGCGCCTTCGCAGCCTCGGTCTTGCCGACGCCCGGCGCACCTTCCAGGAGCAGCGGCTTGCCGAGCGCGAGTGCCAGATAGGCGGCGGTGGAAAGCCCCTCATCAGCGAGGTACTGCGCGGCGCGCATCGCCTCGGCCAGCGCCTCCGGGCTGTCGATGCCAGCGATGGAGCGCCTGACGGTCATCGCTCAGAGCCGCTGCTTCGGCCGTGCGCCGCCCTGGGCCTTGAGGCCGCGCAGCACCTTCTCGGGTGTCGCCGGCAATTCGTCGATGCGCACGCCGACAGCGTCGTAGATGGCGTTGACGACCGCCGGCAGGACCGGGTTCGCGCACATCTCGCCCGGCCCCTTGCCGCCATAGGGGCCGTCTTCGGCGGGGCGTTCGAGGATGCTGATGTGATGCGGCGCGAGATCGCCCGGGCCCGGCATCACATAGGTGTTGAAATCCAACGGCCCGTGATCGCGCTGCGGATAGTAGGGCTCGGTCGTCTCCCAGACGGCGTGGCTCATGCCCATCCAGGCGCCGCCGCGCAATTGCTGCTCCACGAGGCGCGGATTGAGCGCACGGCCGACCTCATAGGCCGATTGCATGTCGATGACGGTGACCTCACCCGTCTCGTCGTCGACCTCGACCTCGACCAGCATGGCCGCGTGGGCGAAGGTCGAAACCGGTGTCATCTCGCCGGTGTCAGGATCGACGTCGCTCAGGGGAATGAGGAAGATGCCGCGCCCGGCGATCGTGCGACCCTGCTTGAACTGGGCGGCCTGGGCGGCGGCAAGCGTCGTGATCGCGCGGCCCGGCGCGCCGCGTACATGGATGTTGCCGCGCCCGTCGGTGACGAGGTCGGAGGCATCAACCTCAAGCTCCTCGGCCGCAGCCTCCAGCATCACTGCCCGCGCCTCGCGCGCCGCCATGATCACCGCATTGCCCATACGATGCGTGCCGCGGCTGGCGAAGCTGCCCATGTCATGCGGGCCGGTGTCGCTGTCGGCGGTGTCGACATAAACATCCTCGACCGGCACGCCGAGGGTCTCGGCGGCGATCTGCCTGGTGACCGATTTCATGCCCTGGCCGAGGTCGATGGCCGAAAGTGCCACGGTGAACTTGCCGTCGGGATTGGCGTGGATCAG
>JANOEW010000009.1:0-1955 GCA_031413475.1 Amaricoccus sp. | reverse complement strand
GCAACATTGGGAACGGTATGGGTTTTGAAGCATGCTGGCGGTATGATGCCGGCATGCTTCTCGCAGAGCCGATGGTCAGTTCCTGGAAGGCGCGGCTCGCGCTTGATTTCGCGTTTCAAGACGAAAAAACCGTCCTCGCGGGGAGAAGCCACGATGGCCCTCTCGTCGTGCAGAAGCCGCTCTATCCTGAAGGGCGCGAGGTCTGCCACGCGATCGTGGTGCATCCGCCGGGCGGCATCGCAGGAGGCGATGAGCTCAGCCTGCGGGTGAAAACCGGGAACGGCGCTTCGACCCTGCTGACCACGCCGGGCGCGGCCAAGTGGTACCGCTCGGCGGGACCCTGGGCGAAGCAGAGCGTGGCATTCGACGTGCAGGGCGCGCTCGAATGGCTGCCGCAGGAAACCATCGTCTTCGACGGCGCGCTGGCGGACTCGGCGTACGACGTGGACTTGGGCGCGCAGGCGGGTTTCATCGGCTGGGATATCGTGTGCCTGGGGCGCACCGGGTCGGGGGCCGGGCCGCGGGAGGCGGCGGTCGGGGCGGCTCCCGGCCCGGCGCAGCCGGCGAGGAGGGCGACGAGAAGCGCGACGGCGAGGCGTCCGGCCGACGCAGCGGCAGGACGTCTCACGCGTGAAACTTGGCTAAGCCATTGATATTGGCTGAGGTCAGGCCTTTGAAATGTTGGGCCCGCTGTCGAAGCGGAAGGCGGCGGCCTCACGGAGCCGAGGCCCCTGCTCTGCCGCGCAGCCAGTCGGCGAGCGCGGCCTCGTCGACATGGCGCTGCGCCGCTCCGACGAACCAACCGCCGACCACCTCGGCGTCCCAGGCGATCTGGACGCCGTTGATATCGAGGCAGACGTCCATCGCCTGATGCGCGGTCCGCTTGTTGCCGTCGTTGAAGCAGTGGCCCTGGGCGATCGCGACGGCGTAGGCGGCGGCGAGGTCGAAGGCGTCGAGGATCAGCCCGTAGGCGAGCCGATTGTCGACGCGGGCGAGCGCGCCGTCGAGCGACTTGTCGCCGGCGCGGCCCTGGAGCTCGCCGGGGTTCAGCACCGCGTCGGGGATCGTTGCGACCATGTCAGTCGTCAGGAGGACGAAGCTCACTTGTCGCGCAGATAATCGAGGACCGGCTGATTGACGTCCCGCCGGCGCGCGAGGCTCTGCATCACCTCGTCCATCGTGGCGTAGCGGTGGCCCGCTTCGTCCTGCACCGCCGCGGCGGGCACGAGATAGCCGACGAGGGCGGAGTTGCGCAGGATCGCCACCGGCTTGCCGCCGGAGCGCTCCAGCACCTTATGCGGCTCGCGCAGCTCGGTCATGGTGCAGATGTGGTTGGTGAGCAGGCGGGTCATGGCGGCCTCCGATCGGATGTGGTATGAGGTATACACTACAGTAGGCATTCTGGCCAGCATGTGCTGCGGATTCGGTTGCGCCTGTGTTCGTCCTTGTGCAATCTGAAGACAGCCCAGGCGGAGGCTGCGAATGGCGCGAACGACGATGACGGTGCGGCTCGGAAGCGCGCTCGGCGACTTCGTCGCGGCGAACGTCGGCGAAGACGGGCCTTACGAGAACGTCAGCGAGTACGTGCGCGACCTGATCCGGCGGGACAAGGAGCGCGCCGAGCGCGAGGCGTTCGAGCGGCTGAAGGCCGAACTGACCCACGCCTTCGCCGCGCCCGAGACCAGCTACCGGCCGCTCACCGCCGCCGAGGTCATCGCGCGCAACCGGGGGTGACGGCGCGTGGCCGTCCTGATCCGGGAGGCGGCCTCCCATCGCATCGACGAAATCTACCGCTACACCCGCGACCGCTGGGGGCGCGAGCAGGCCGACCGCTACGTCACCGGCCTGTTCGAGGCATTCGAGCGGATCGCGGACCAAGGGTGGCGTCGCGGCCGATCCCGGCGGAGTTCGGCGTCGACGGGTTCTGCTTCCGCTACGAGCGGCACGTCGTCTAC
>JANOEW010000008.1:0-1934 GCA_031413475.1 Amaricoccus sp. | reverse complement strand
TGGTGACGCCATAGCGCTTTTCGTGGGGGGTTTGTATCAGCGTCGCCTCTTTTGTGCCGAAGTAGCCGTTCCAGTTCTCTTCGCAGGTCAGGTAGGTGCCCCAGGGCGTGAAGCCGTTGGCGCAGTTGTTGAGCGTGCCGCGGGTCATCGTGCCGTCCGGCGAGTATTTGGTCTTAACGTGGTCCGAGCCGCGCACGGGGCCGGCGATCGCCATCGGCGTCAGGCCGGTGACGCGGCGGTTCTTCGCATCTTCGACCACGCCCCAGGCGCCGTCGGCGCCGCGTGCGACGCGCACGATCGAGACGCCGTGGGCGTTGATCTCCTTCAGCACCTCGTCGTCGTTGCGCTTGCCGTCGGCGTCGTAGACCACCGCGTCGCCCGATTCGAGCGTCAGGCCCTTCCAGGCGCCGTGCAGGAAACGCGGCTCGATATACTCGTGGTTGACCACGAGGTAGCCGTCGGTCGAGGAGCCGTCGATCGCGAAGAAATGCATGCCGTCGTGATGCATGCCGATCTGCATGCCCTGCTCCGCGCCGGTGCTGGTCGGCGAGAAGGCGGGCATCGAGCCGGTGATCGGCGCGCCCCAGGGGATCAGCACTTCGGCCTTGTAGCCCGCCGGCACCACGATGGTGTCGTCGGTCGACATCATCACCGGCTCGAAGCCGATCAGCGCCGAGGCGGTTTCGTCGGCGCGGGCGGGGGCGCCGAACGGGGCGCCGAACACCGCCGTCACCGCCGCCGCCAGGCCGCCGGCCATCACGCCGCGGCGGCTGAGCCGGGCTTCGCAGACGTCGTAGAACGTGGGATTGGCGGACCAGTTGCTCGGGCGCTCGTCGCCGTGCTCGAACCAGGGCTTGGCGCGGTGGTCGTAGGTCGGATCGACGATGTGGTCGGTGGTGTCTTTCACGGGTGCGTCTCCTGCTGCAGGTCTGTGCTGAGGCCGGATACGCGCGCGGTTGCGGGGCTGGATCGGTGCGCGATCTGGCATCATTCTTGATTAACGCCGGGATGCGACAGGACCGTGACGGCCGCCGGGAGCCGATTGCGGCAAATCGCGCCGGGCTGGCGCCGCGCGCGGACAAAGCGTTTGAACCGGTTGGCCGGTTGTGCTTGGCTTCGGCCGCTGCGGCGCAGCCGTTCGTCCGCGCGGAGCCTCGAGCATGACCGACGCCAGGCGGATCGCCCCGGAGTTCGAAGCCCTGGCCGCCAAGGTGCTGTGGCTCGCCTGCTGGACCGTGCACAACGCCAACCACCTGCGGCCGAACCTCGACGGGATGAAGGTGGGCGGGCATCAGGCGAGTTGCGCCTCGATGGTCGACCTGATGTGCGGCTTGTACCTTCGGGCGCTGCGGCCGGAGGACCGGGTGGCGGTGAAACCGCACGCGGGGCCGGTGTTCCACGCGATCCAGTATCTGTTCGGGGCGCAGAGCCGCGCGAAGCTCGAGGCGTTCCGCGGCTGGGGCGGGGCGCAGAGCTATCCGAGCCGGACCAAGGACGGCGACGACGTCGATTTCTCGACCGGGTCGGTCGGGCTGGGGGTGGCGATCACCGCCTTCGCCAGTCTGGTGCAGGACTACGTGCGGGCGCGCGGCTGGGCCGAGGGGCCGGAGGGGCGGATGATCGCCTTCGTCGGCGACGCCGAACTCGACGAGGGCAATATCTACGAATGCCTGCAGGAGGGCTGGAAACACGGGCTGCGGAACTGCTGGTGGATCATCGACTACAACCGCCAGAGCCTCGACGGCGTGGTGCGCGAGGGGCTGTCGGGGCGGATCGCCGGCATCTTCGAGGCGTTCGGCTGGCAGGTGCTGACGCTGAAGTATGGCGCGCTGCAGCGGGCGGCGTTCGCGGAGCCCGGGGGTGAGGCCCTGCGCGCCTGGATCGACGCCTGTCCGAACCCGCTCTATTCGGCGCTGACCTACCAGGGCGGCGCC
>JANOEW010000007.1:0-10381 GCA_031413475.1 Amaricoccus sp. | reverse complement strand
CGAAGCCGGCGACCACCGCGGCGCCGCGGTCCATGCCGGCGTCGAGCCGCCAAACCGCCCGCCGGTCCGAGCGCGGCCACGGCGCCGGCCCCGGCAGCCGCGCCGGCGGCGGTAGCGGCTCGGGCGCGCCGAGCGGGGCGACCGCGCGCCAGAACGGGGTAAAGACCCGGTAGAAGCCGCCGGCCCCGGTCTGCGGGGCCCAGGGCTCGTGGATCAGGTATCCGGGATGGCTTTCGGCCAATATCCCGGCGGCGGCGAGCCCGGCCTTCACGGCCTTGTCCCGCGCGACCCAGGCGGGGGAATAGAGCCGCGTCCAGCGCACGCTTCCCGCCCCGGTCTCGGCGGCGAGCCCGCGCAGCGTGGCGTGCGCGTCGCCGCGGCGCAGGACCAGGCGGCTGCCCATCGACTCGAGCCGCGCAGCGAACGCCGCGATCGCGCGGCCGAGCCGCCATTTCGCGGCGGCCCCGAGGGCCTCGGTCTCGGGATCGAGCACGAACACCGGGATCACCGGTCCGCCGGCGGCGACGGCCGCCGTCAGCGCCGGATGATCGGCCAGCCGCAGGTCGCGACGGAACCAGACCAGCGTCGGGGTCGCCGTCACAGCACGGCGTCCAGCGCGGCGATCAGGCGGTCGATTTCGGCGGCCTCGGTGTAGTGCACGAAACTGAGGCGCAACACGCCGTGGTCCGGCGCGATCCCGAGCGCCTCGAGCAGGCGGACGGCGTAGAAATGCCCGCCCCCGGCCATGATCCCATCGGCCGCGAGCGCAGTGGCGACCGGCTCGGCCGGCCGTTCGAGCGCGATCGAGACCGTGGGCACCCGCGCCTCGGTCGTGGCGGGGCCTATCAGCCGGATGTCGTTGCGCCCGCGCAGATAGGCGAGCAGCGGCTCGAGAAGTCGCGTTTCCTGGCCGCGTTGCAGGTCGTGGACCCGCGCCGCCCGAGCCGCGGGGCCGGGGTCGTCGGGATAGTGTCGTGCGTGCAGGGCGTCGACGTAGTCCGCGATCCCGGCGCTGGCGGCGATCTGGGCGTGGTCGGGGCCGGCGGGGACCAGGCGCTTGGAAGGGACTCCGTCGTTGAAGTAGTGGCCCTGGTTGGGCAGGCCCTCGGCCAGGGCCTTGCGGACGACCATCACGCCCTGGTGGGGACCGTAGGTCTTGTAGGCGGAGAACAGGTAGATGTCGGCGCCGAGCGCGGCGACGTCCGGCAGGCCGTGCGGAGCGTAGGAGACGCCGTCGACACAAACGACTGAGCCGTTTTCGTGCGCCATTTCTGTCAGGTGCGCCACGGGGTTGATCTGTCCGACGATGTTCGAGCAGTGCGGGAAGGCGACCAGCCGCACCCGAGCATCGAGCAGGCGGGCGAGGCCTTCGGGGGCGAGGGCCCCGCTCAGGGGATCGACGCGCCATTCGCGGACCTCGACGCCCGCCTCGGCCAGGCGGCGCCAGGGGCCGGAGTTGGCCTCGTGGTCCTGATTCGTCACCACGATCGCGTCGCCGGGGCGAAGCATGGCGCGAAAGGCTTGCGCCAGGACGTAAGTGTTCTGGGTCGTCGACGGGCCGAACTGAAGTTCGTCGGCCGCGACGCCGAGCAGGGCCGCCAGGCGGGCGCGGGCCTCGTCCATCTCGGCGCCGGCGACCCGACTGGCGGCATATGGGGCGTAGGGCTGCACCTTGCGCTGGCGGTAGTAGCGGGTCAGGCGATCGATCACCTGGGCGCAGGCATAGGAGCCGCCGGCGTTCTCGAAGAAGGCTTGGCCGACGAGCGAAGGTTCGGCGAACGCCGGGAACTGGGCACGCACGAACGCGGTGTCGAGCACGGGCGGTTGCTGCGTCACCGGTTCGGCTCAGGATTTCTTGTCGAGCCGGTCGAGCAGGAAGAGCAGCACGACTGAGCCGACCGTGGCGACCACGATGGCCCCGATGAAACCGGTGGCGCGCAGGCCGATCACCCAGAACAGCACGCCGCCGAGGAATGCGCCGGCGACCCCGGTCGCGAGATTCTGCAGGAGGCTGTGGCGTTCGCCGGTCAGGCGGGACGCGAGAAAACCGGCGATCAGGCCGACGATGAGGAAGCTGACGAAGCCGAGGCCGAGCATGGGCGAAGTCCTTCAGGTTGGGACGATCCGGCCGGCGTCGGAGCCAGCCGGCCTGGGGCGGCGGAAGCGGATGCGCACAGGCATAGCGCAGGCTTTCGGCGCCGACCAGCGCACGGTCGGATGTTGGCGTCGCGGTCGCAGTCGCTTCGACTCGCCTGCACCTCGCGGATCGCCGGGTCGGGCGCGCCGGGTCTGACCCCGACCGTCCCGAAGTGAAAGGCGGGAGGGACGAAGGCTTTGTCCGGTTGGTTCGTTCACCTCGGCAGAGACCACGCGTCGAGCGGCTCGGCTTCACGCGCGGTCGACGCGGAGCTGGTAGCAGCCATTGGTCGCCGACCGCAGGTGGACGTAGGCGATGCGGGCCTCGGCGAGAAGGGTCTCGCAGGCAGCGGCGAGCGCCGGGGTCTCGACCATCCGACCGGCGCCGTAGGCGATCCGATCATCGGCGTCGTAGCCGCGGATCAGGAAGCGCGGCCGGGAGGCGACGATCGGGGGGAGGTCCGCGCCATCGGGGCGGCGGACGCAGTCGGCGCAGAGAAAGATCGGGCCGGTCTCGGCATAGGGCTGGAGCGCCGGGAAGGGCCGCCAGGCGAGAACCAGCATGTCGCGGCCTTCGGGGATGTCGCGCAGGCAGCAGCGGCACGGCGCGCCATCGCCGTCGGAGACACGCCGCTCGGCCGGCTGGCCGTTGGCGTCGGGGCCGCCGGCGCGGACGCGGGCGACCTCGACCGCGGGGAGCGCGGAGAAGCGGAGCGGCATGGGTCGGATCCTTCGATTGCTCGCGCGATCCGTATGCGGGTTCTTGGCCCTGGCCGCCTCCCGCCGGTTGCCGTTCAATCCCTGCCCTGCAGCAGAGCGCGCCGACGACCGGCGCACGCGTCCAGGTCCCCGACGCCCTGCGGCTCCGGCGGCGTCTCGGATGCCGCCGGAGCCGGGGCTATGCGTAGCGGCGCTGGCCGAGGGCCGGAGCAGCCAGTTTTCGAGGCGACGGCGCGCGAAGCGTCGCCGATTTGGCGCCGGGGTTGAGGCCGACCAAGTCGCGGACCTGGAAAAGCTCGCACATCGCCTTGAGCGCAAGGCGCGCGGCCAGCTGCCGCTGCTCGTAGGTCAGATCCGTCGGATCGACGGCGCCATCGGCCAACGCACAGATCGTCAGGTAGGCGGGATCGTCGGCGGCGGCGAGGCCGGCGGCGCCCGCGAGCAGAGACCGCGCGACCAAGCGAACGACAAGGTCGTTCAGAGGATCCGCAGCGGCGTCACGCCGGGGTGACGGCCGAGCCGGGGCGGCCAAGGCCGGTCGCACCCGGCCAGCGGAAGCCTTGGCGACCAGATACGGACCCGCGGCCGAACGGTTTGCGTCGGCCTGCGCCGCGCGCGGCTCGGCAGCGTCGCGATTCCAGCGCTCCCAGTAAAAACTCCGCTGGTCGCGCAGCCACTCCTCGAACTCCGGATCCGAGATATCGAGGCCTTCGAGAAACTCGACCTCGCCGCCAAGGTCGGGCCTCAGCGGGTCGGTCCGCACGACGACGCGGGCGGAATCGAAGCCGATCCAGCCCTTTTCCATTTTCAGGCAATCCGCCTGATCGCCCAGGGCGGACCGGATGCGAAGCAGGCACTGGCGCAGGCAAGCCGCGCTCTGTTCCGGATCGCGTTCGCTCCACAGCTTGTCCTGCAGCCAGATGCGGCTGCGGCGCAGGCAGGGCGAAGTCGCGATCAAGGCCAGAAGCCCCTGGGCCTTCCGCGATTTCGGGGTCAGGTCGGCGCCGTGCGCGTCGCTGAGGCACAGCGGCCCGGCGAGATCGAGAAACAGCACGCCTTTCGCCGAGCGGGCGCGGCCTGCGTCGAAACTGGCGGTCTTCGCGTCATGGTACATTCTGCGACCTCGCTTTGCCGGGCTCGGCGCAGTCGCCAGCCCGGGCGTGCAGGCAGGTCAGGACCCCACCCGATCGCTCGACAATCGCGATTCGCGGCAGATGCGTCTGTGAACCCGTTCACAGAGCCGCCGGCTATTTGCGGTAGGCGTCCCCGACGCGTTCGAGGGCGGCGCGCTCTAGAATTTCGATCGACCCTCGGGAAACGGCGACCCAGTTGCGGGACCGCCAGACCGCGAGAACCTTTGCGACGCCTTCGCGGGTCGCCCCGACGAAATCCGCCAGATCGGCCTGGGATACCGTCACCCGGCCCGCTGCACCCAGCTTCGCGTCGAGATAGAGCAGCCGGTTGGCGAGCCGGACCGGAACCGGCAGAAACGCGCGCTCCTCGAGCTTTCGGCTCAGGCTGCGCAGGCGGTCGCACAGCGCCTCGATGAAATCGAGCGCCAGATCCGGCTTGCGGCGCAGCGTCGCAAGCACGTCGGCGCGCCGGATCTGGCGCAGCACACAATCGGCGAGCGCCGCCGCGGTCGCCGTTCGTTCCCCGCCAAAGAGGGCGATCTCACCGAACACCTCGCCGTCGCGGAGGATGTCGAGCGCGAGCTTTCTGCCGTCGTTCGCCAGCACGCTGATTTCGATCTCGCCGTGCTCGATGACGTAAAACGAGTCGCCGGGATCGCCCTGGCTGAACAGAACTTCGCCGGAGCGCAGCGTGGTGCGGACCGCGGCCGCCTCCATGGACTGTCTGAGTTCCTGTGTGGCGGAAGTTAGGATCGAATCACGGCTCCCAGGCTGCACCGGCCAACCTCGCGAGTTGCGTCTGCGTCAACGCCGCGACCCTATCCGGTGGTCTTAGCAGTGTGGCGCACAATCGTGCTGACGGCCGGGTGGTCGGGCGTCGGGAAAGCGGAGGCGGCGGCAGATCGGCGATGCGGTGTTTGTAACCTGTGGAGGAAGATGAGATACTGCCGCTGAGGTTGTCGTGACACTTGGGTTGCGAGCACACGAAAGGGGGGCGCCGATGCTTGATCGGTGGCTCGCTTCGGCGGGTCTCGGGCATCTGTGCGCTGCGTTCGAGGCTCAGGGGATCGATCAGGTCGATCTCAAGGATCTGACCGACGCCGATCTGCGCGAACTCGGGCTGACCATCGGCGAGCGCAAACGCTTTCGCCGCACCCTCGAGATCAGCACGGTGTCGGTGGCGTCGGGCGAGGTCCGGCCGCTCACCCTCGCCTTCTTCGACCTCGTCGACAGTTCGGCGCTGTGCGAACGGCTCGAGGTCGAGGACATGATGGAGCTGCTGCGCAGCTACCGCGAGCGCTGCTGCGCCGAGATCGCCGAATACGGCGGACACGTCGCGCACCTGTTCGGCGACGGCATCCTCGCCTACTTCGGCTACCCGACCGCCCACGAGAACGACAGCGAGCGGGCCGTCCGCGCCGCGCTGGCGATCGCGGCCACGGTTCCGGGCCTCGAGACCCCCGCGGGCCGTCCGCTCGCCGTGCGCTGCGGCATCGCCACGGGTCGGGTGGTGGTGACCGAACTCTTTTCAGGCTGGGCGGCCGACCGCCAGACCGTGACCGGCTCGACGGCGAACATCGCGGCGAGATTGCAGGCGCTGGCGTCGGACAACGGCGTGGTCGTCGCGGAATCGGTGGCGGTGCGCGTCAGCCATCTGTTCAACCTGAGCCCGTTGCCGGAGCAGCGGCTGAAAGGCTTCGCCGAGCCTGTGCGCCCTTGGTGCGTGCAGTCCCGGCGCAGCCTGCCCGGATTGCAGGACGACGACTTCCTCACCAGCGTGCTGGTCGGACGCGCGCCGCAGCGCGAGGCGCTGGAGCGGGCATGGACCATGGCCAGGGCCGGCCACGCCCAACTGGCGCTCGTCCACGGCGAGCCGGGAATCGGCAAGACGCGACTGGTCCGCGGCTTTCTGGCAGGGCTCGGCGCCGGGGACGACCCGCCTGCCATCCTTCGCTTCCATGCGTCGGCGCTGGACGAGCATAGCCCGCTGCGGCCGTTCCTCGGGTTCATGCGGCGCCGGTTCGGACTGACCGAGACCTCGTCCGACGCGGAGGTCGCGCAGGCGGTCACCGGACTGCTGCTCGATCCGAGCGCCGCCGAGGTCATGGCGCTCTCGGTCCTTCTCGCGCCCCCGGCGCTCCGGGACGGCGATCCCGAGCCGGGGCCGCCGGAGCAGCGGCGCGTCGCGCTCGCAGCCATCGCGGCGCTGGTCGCCGCCGAGGCGGGCAAGCGGCCGCTGGTGATCGCCGTCGAGGACGCCCACTGGCTCGACGCGAGCTCGCAGGAGCTGCTCGGCCGGGTGATCGCCGAGGCGCGCGACCGTCCGCTCATGGTCGTCGCGACCTCGCGCGGGGCCGACCACGCCGAGCTGGCCGAACTCGATCCGACGATCGTGCACGACATTGCCCTCGGGCCGCTTTCGCCCGACGAGGTGATGCGCATGACCGCGGCGATCTTCGGCGAGGAGCCGGTGCCCCAGGCCGTGATCGCGACGCTGGTGAAGCGCACCGATGGCGTGCCGCTGTTCATCGAGGAGCTGCTGCGGCCGCTTGTGCGGAACACGGCGGCGACCGACTGGGCGCGCCTCGTCGGCAAGGCGGGCCGGACCGACGCGGTGCCGGAGACGCTGAGCGAGGCGCTTGCCGCACGGCTCGACGCCCTCGGCCCGGACAAGCAGGTGGCGCAGGTGGCCGCCGTGCTCGGACGGTCGGTCGGCGTGGCGACGCTGGCGCGGGTCATGGGCTGGACCGAGGCGCGGGTCGAAGCGAAGCTGGAGGCGCTCTGCGCCGTAGGGATCTTCCGGGCCGAGCCCGACGCTGCCGGCAGCCGCTACGCCTTCCGGCACGCGCTGGTCTGCGACACCGCCTACAACAGCCTGCTGCGCGGCGAGCGGCAGCGCCTGCATCTGGCCTTCGTCGCGGATTTGCAGGCGACCGCCCCGGTGTTCTGCGCCGAGCGGCCGGACGTCGTCGCCCATCATCTGGCCGAGGGCGGCCAGGCGGTCGAGTCGCTGCCGTTCTGGCTCGCCGCGGGGCGCGCCGCCGCGGCGCGCTCGGCGCTGCACGAGGCGCGGCACGACCTCGAGCGCGGCTGGGCGATCGCCGAGGCGCTGCCGCTCGATCCGCAGGTGGAGGAGACCCTGCTCGACTTCGCCGCGCTGCTCGGTCCGGTGCTGTTCGCGATCTGCGGCCCGGGCTCGGCGGAAAGCCGAAAGCTGTATGCGCGGGCGGTCGAGCTGGCCGAGGCCACCCAAGAGGGCCGGCCTCATTTCGCGGTCCTGTGGGGCTGGTGGCGGCTCTCGCAGGATTTCCGGGCGAAATACGAGCGAGCCGGCATGCTGATGCGCCTCGCGCGGCGTCGCGGCGAGGTGGAGATGCTGCTGCAGGCGCATCACTGCAACTGGGCGAGCGCCTTTCACGCCGGAGAGTTCGAGCGGTGCCGCTCCCATGTCGAGCAGGGCCTCGCCCTGTATGCGCGCGCGGATTGCGACAAGCGGCCCTGGCTGTTCGGCAACCACGACGCCCGGGTCTGCGCCCACGGCGAATTCGCGCAGCTGCTCTGGATGCAGGGCCGGCTGCGGTCGGCGGCGCGCGAGGCCGGGGCCGCGCTCGTCTGGGCCGAGCGCGAGGCGCATGCGGGAACGCTCGCCCATGTCCACGATCTGCATCTGCTGCACAGCTATTACCGGCGCGACGCGGCGGCGACCCGGACCTGGGCGCGGCGCATGATCAGGCTGGCCGAGGACAGCGGCATGCCCGAGGCCCGGGCCCGCGGCCACCTGTTTCTCGGCTGGGCCATGGCCGAAGACGACGACGCCGGCGGCGGGCTTCAGCTGTTCGAGGCGGCCTACCGGCGCCAGCGGGCCGTCGGCACCGACGAGGACATGCCGGTCTACGTCGTCATGCTCGCGGAGATTCTGAACCGGGTCGGCGACCACGCCCGGGCGCTCGCCGAACTCGTCGAGATCGGCGTCGAACTGGACCGGCTCGGAATTCGCAACTGGGCGCCCGAGGTTCAGCGGCTGATCGGCACGACCCGGCTCCGGGTCGATCCGGGCGCAGTCGACGCCGCGGCGGAAGCCTTCGCCGCCGCCGAGCGGATCGCCTCCGCCCAGGGCGCGGCGATGCTTGCGCTGCGTGCGACGCTGTCCTGGGCCGAGGTCGCGGAAGGACCGGAGCGCGCGGCCAGGTCCGCGGCGGTCGCCCGGTTCCGCGCCCAAGTTCCCGAACCGGACGACGGCTTCGACATCCGCCGGGCGGATCGCCACCTGCGCGCGGTTCGCGAGCACGGGGGGCGCCTCGCGGACGTGGCGACGTGACCGTCGCGATGGCAGAGGGTCGACCGGGATCGGCCAAGACCTTCTGGCGCGGCACGCATCGCACGGTGGCGCCGGAGGCGACGCTCGCGCGGCTCATCCCGCTGCTCGGCGCCATGGGCATCACACGGGTCGGCATGATCACCGGCCTCGACACCATCGGCCTGCCGGTGGCCCAGGCGACGCGGCCGAACAGCCGCGCGGTCGCCGTGTCGCTCGGCAAGGGCGTGACGGTTGCAGCGGCGAAGGTCTCGGCGATCATGGAAGCCGCGGAGACCTTTCACGCCGAGACCGTCACCGGCCCGCTGCACTGGGCGGCGGCGCGGGATCTCGCGGGCGCGGTCGATCCGCGCCGGCTGCCGGCGAGTCCCGCCGCCGAGCCGACCGAGAGGCTCGGCGCCGCCCGGTGCCTCTGGATCGCCGGCCTCGACCTGATCAGCGGCGCGGCGCGATGGGCGCCGTTCCAGCTCGTCCACGCTGACTACACGGTCGATCACGCCGAGCCGCCGCGTTTCCAGGCGACGACCAACGGGCTCGCCGCCGGCAACGTCGCCGTCGAGGCGCAGCTGCATGCGCTCTATGAGGTGATCGAACGCGATGCGATCGCCCGCTGGCGCGCGGCGGGCGGTCCCGGAGCAGCCGCCGCACGGCCGCTCGCGCTCGAAACCGTCGCGAACGCCGAGCTCGCCGCCTTGCTCGGGCAGATCGCCGCCGCCGAAATCGCGGTGGCGGCCTGGGACGTGACGAGCGATATCGGCGTGCCGGCCTTCGTCGCGCTGCTGGCGCCACGGGGGGGCGGCCCCCTGGGCGCGGAGGCCGAACTGGGGTCGGGGGCGCATCTCGACGCGGAAGTCGCGCTGTCGCGGGCGCTGACCGAGGCGGCGCAGACCCGGCTCGCGCGGATCGCCGGGGCGCGGGACGACTTCGAGCCCGAATCCTATGGCGAGGAGGCGCGCCGCCGCAGGCGCGTCGAGGCGCTGGACTGGCTCGACCTCGGCCGGCGCCGGCCGGTCGGCTGGCGGGCCGCCGGAGCCGGGTTCGCGCTCGCCCCGGGCGCGGATCTCGCGGCGGACCTCGAGACGGTGCTCGGCGCACTCGCCGGCGCCGGGCTCGACCAGGCGGTGTGGGTCGACCTCACCCGCCCCGAGGTCGGCCTGCCGGTCGGCCGGATGATCGTTCCGGGTCTGGAGGGACCATGGCTGCCAGGACGCTTCCGGCCCGGTGCCCGGGCGATGGCGGTCGCGCGATGAGCGTCGTCGTGTTCTGCGGGCCAACGATCGACGCCGCGACCGTCGCCGCGCACCTGCCGGGCGCCGACTGCCGGCCGCCGGCGGCGCAGGGTGACCTCCACGCCGCTTGCGCCGCGCGGCCCGCGGCGATCGCCCTGATCGACGGCATTTTCCTCGACCGTCCCTCGGTCTGGCATCGCGAGATCCTCGCGGCGCTCGATGCGGGGATCCCGGTCTGGGGCGCGGCGAGCATGGGCGCGCTGCGCGCGGTCGAATGCGCCGCCTTCGGCATGATCGGCGTCGGCAAGATCTTCGAGGCCTACCGCACCGGCCGCTACCCGCCTTTCGCCGACCGCTTCGAGGACGACGACGAGGTCGCGCTGACCCACGGGCCGGCGGCGCTCGGGTGGCGCCCGCTGTCGAGCGCGCTCGTCGATCTGCGCGAGACCCTCGCCCGCGCCGAGGCCGCCGGCATCATCGACCAGCCGACCCGCGACCGGCTGCTGGAGCGGATGCGGGCGCTGCCCTTTCCGCAGCGGAGCTTTGCGGCGCTGCTCGACGCCGCGCGCGAGGGCCTGGGGGCCGCTGCGGCCGAGGCCCGCGCCGCCGAACTCGTGCGTTGGCGGTGTTCCCAGAAGCACGAGGACGCGCTCGCGCTGCTCGCGGCTCTGGGCGCCTCCCCGCCGGAGCGGACGGTCCCGGACTGGTCGTTCGAGTCGACACTCGAGTGGCTGCGCTTCACCGAGGCCGCCGCCGCCACGACGCCCGCGACCGGTTCGGAACGGCGCGCGCTCGCGGCGATCGAAGCAAGCCCCGGCGCGGCGCGGACGCTGCGCCGCCGCGCCGCC
>JANOEW010000006.1:0-1685 GCA_031413475.1 Amaricoccus sp. | reverse complement strand
GCATCGTTCCCGACACCGGCGCTCGATGCGTCACGCTGGTCCCCGGAGGCTATCTCCGTCTGCTCAGCGACGCACAAAGCGACTCGTTCGCGTCGCGCTCCAGGGCGTGCCCGACGCGGATTGGCGCGACTGAGCCGCGCTGGGCGTCAGTGCAGCACCAGGACCGGCAGGTCGGAGCGCGCCAGCAGCCGCACGGTTTCGTTGTCGACGTGCGAGCTGCCGAACAGCCCGGTCCGGTCGTGGGTCGCCATCACGACGAGATCGCAGCCATTCGCCGCCGCGGCGCGGATGACAGCTTCGCTGAGGTGATCGCTTTCGGCGGTGACATGGGCCGCCTCGACGCCCGCGGCGTGCGCCGCCTCCAGCGCCAGCGCCGTGTCCTCCCGCTCGTGCACGGCCTCGTGGCGGCGGTGCTCGGTCGCGGTCTCCGCGAGCAGTTCCGGATCGAGCGAGAAGACATGGAACGGCCGCGCCACCGTCAGGATCGTGGCCTTCGCTCCCAGCGCTTTGGCCAACGCGATCCCCTCGCGCACCGCCTTGAGTCCGACGTGGGATCCGTCCGTCGGGACGAGGATATGCCTGAACATCTGTGCCTCCCGAACCTAGATGCTGTCGGGTTACCTTAACACATCTGAAGGCGTTGTGCGCGTTTCCGAGACGCCTCGGGGCGCCTGCGGCGGGACTATTTCCCGTCGATCACCCGGAACTTCCGAAACCCCGCGCGCGGCTTCGCCGGCGCGTTCGGGTTGCCCTCGATCGCGCGCAGCCGCGGGCCGGCGGGGCCCGGATCGAAGCCAGCGGCCTCCTCGGCGAAGCCGGGCAGCGCCTGACGGGCCTCGGCGCCCGCGCTCGGCTCGATCGGCGTCACCGCCACGTCCTCGATGCGGAACGCGAGCGGGGCGGCGAACATCTCGCCCTGGCCCGAGGTGCAGCCGAGCACCCGGTTGATCTCGCCGAAGTCGCTGCGCAGCGGCATCAGCAGCATCGTGGCACGATACCGCCCGCTGCGCCCTTCGGCCGAGAGCTTGAGTTCGACCACCGAGGGTTCGGCCATCACCACGTTCAGCAGCCGCTCGAACCGAAGTCGGTCGGGCTCGTCGATCAGGAAGCCGGGCTGCATGCCGCGCACCTCCATGCCCATCATCTCGCAGATCTTCATGCCGGCGAGGCGGATCCGCATGTTGTCGGGCGCGAGCCGCTCGACGATGAACATGTTCTCCAGCGCGGATTCGAACTGGCGCGGATCGATCTCGGCCCGGTAGGGCGCGATGCGTCCCGCGCGCAGCCGTTCCCAATACGATTTGAGCGTGGAGAGCATGAGATCGTTCATCTCGAATCTTGACCAGCAACCCAACCGCGGCTTACCTCGGCGCGCACGAGCGGACGATCCTTGGTAAACGAATAGCCATACGCTACACCAGCCTCGCCGCAAAGTCGCGCGTTTTGCGCCTGTGTCATTAATTTGCGGCAAAACGCGAGAAATGGCGAGCGCCTGCTCGCCCAGGCGCGAAAAGGATGTGCATGCCCCTGACCTCCATGACCGGTTTCGCCGTTCGTGCCAGCGGCGCCGCGGGGCTCGCCTGGGTCTGGGAGGCGCGCAGCGTCAACGGCCGCGGCCTCGATCTGCGGTTGCGCCTGCCCGAGGGTTTCGAGGCACTCGACGCGCCGGTTCGCGCCGTGGTCGC
>JANOEW010000005.1:0-1505 GCA_031413475.1 Amaricoccus sp. | reverse complement strand
GATGGCCGAGGCGCTCGACAAAATCAAGAGCAGCCTCGTCGCGGGCTATGTGGCGAAGTCGGGCGGGGCCGAGGACGACATCGCCGCGCTGATGGCGAAGGAGACCTGGCTCGACGCCGCGGAGGCGGTGGAGCTCGGGTTCGCCGATCGGCTCGCCGAGCCGGCGCGCATCGCCGCGCGGTTCGACGTCGGACGGTTCCGCAACGCGCCGCCGGCGCTGGTCGAGGCGGCGGTCGAGGACGAGCCGGATGCCGGCGACGTGGCGGCCGGCCCCGACCTTCGGGAAGAAGCGGCAGGCGGCGGCGATCAGGTCGGCGAAGACAAATCGCCGGACCAGCCCGCTGATCCCGCGCACGCCGATGTTGCTCCCGATCGGGACACCGAGCCGCCGACCACGACTGCCGCCGTCACCGAGCCCACCGAATCCGCCGCGGTCGCGCTCGACGCAGCCGTCATACGCGCCGAGGCGCTGGCCCACGCCCGCGCGGTTGTCGATCTCTGCCGCCTCGCGGGCCAGCCGCAGATGGCGGGCCGCTTCCTCGAGCGCGACGCCGGTCTCGCCGAGGTCCGCGCTGCCCTGCTCGCCGCCCGCGCCGACGCGACGCCGGAGGTCACAACTCTCCATCCGCAACCCGGCCACGCCTCGGGCGCACGTCCCTGGGGCGACGTCATCGCCCGCACCTTCCGACCGAAAGGATAGACCCCCATGCCGATCCTCACCGAAGGCCGCCACGCCGGCGGCTTCCTCGTCTGGGAGGCCCTGCGCGACTACTGCCGCGAGACCGTCGTGCTGACTGGCGGCGAGCTCACACCCGGCACGGTGCTCGGCAAGATCACCGCCTCGGGCAAGTACGCCGCGCACAACCCCGGCGCCTCGAACGGCACGCAGACCGCCGCCGCGATCCTCTGGGACAGGGTCGATGCGAGTTCAGCCGACGCGAACGCCGTCGTGCTGATCCGCGGCCCCGCCCTCGTGAACCGCCACGAGATCGCCATTCCCGGGACGCCGACCGAGCCGCAGATCGCCGCCGCGCATGCCGCCCTGCTGGCGCTCGGCATCCTCGTCCGCTGACATCACTCCGAAGGAGGCTCCCCCATGGCAACCATGGACATCTTCGAAGGCGACGCCTTCTCGATCATCGAGCTCACCCGCGCGCTGGAGAACATCCCCTTCAAGCCGGCGACGCTCTCGGGCTCGGGGCTCTTCGGCGACCGCGGGGTCCGCACCCGCACCGTCGTCATCGAGAGCCGCGACGGCACGCTGTCGCTGATCCCGTTCTCCGAGCGCGGCTCGGCCTACGACCAGCAAGTGGCGGAGCGGCGCGACGTGCGCGCCTTCGTCTGCCGCCAGTTCAAGAAGCAGGACGTGATCTGGGCCTCCGAGATCCAGGGCATCCGCGCCTTCGGCTCGGAGAGCGAGGCGCAACAGGTGCAGGTCGAGGTCGCCCGCCGGCTGCGGCGGCTGCGCACCGACGCCGAGGCGACCTTCGAGTACCACCTGCTCA
>JANOEW010000004.1:0-2343 GCA_031413475.1 Amaricoccus sp. | reverse complement strand
GACGAGCTTCTTGCGGCGCGCCTCGGACTTGGTCTCGCGCAGCTCCTCGCGCAGGCGCGGCTTTTCCTCGGCCATGTCGAGCGCCGAAAGCATCTGCTTCAGCGCCTCGGCGCCGATGCTGACGGTGAACGCGTCGGGGCCGAACTCGTCGAGTGCCTTCTGATAGGCCTCCTCGGTCAGCACCTGGTGCATCTTGAGGTTGGTCAGGCCCGGCTCGATGACGACGTATTGCTCGAAATAGAGCACGCGCTCGAGATCGCGCAGCGTCATATCGGCGAGCAGGCCGATGCGCGACGGCAGCGACTTCAAGAACCAGATATGCGCGACCGGCGAGGCCAGCTCGATATGGCCCATGCGCTCGCGCCGAACCTTCTGCAACGTCACCTCGACGCCGCACTTTTCGCACGTGATGCCCTTGTACTTCATGCGCTTGTACTTGCCGCACAGGCACTCGTAGTCTTTGATCGGCCCAAAGATCCGCGCGCAGAACAGCCCGTCCCGCTCCGGCTTGAATGTCCGGTAGTTGATCGTCTCGGGCTTCTTGATCTCGCCGAACGACCACGACAGGATCCGTTCAGGGCTCGCCAGCGAGATCCGGATCTCGTCGAAGGCGCGCATCGGCGCGACCGGGGCGAACGGGTTGGTGACTTCCTGGTTCATTGGGTATTCCTCGATCGGGGTCAGACGAGGGCGGCAAAGCCGCATTCGATTTCTTCGGGCGCGATCAGGCCAACATGTCGCGCAGGAGCAGGGTGAGCACGGCGACCACGAGCGCTGTATTGAAGCCGACCATCCACTTCAGCAGCGTCAGGTCGCCGTCCATGCTCGCCAGCCGACTGTCGAAGGCCGCCGCTTCCTCGGCAGCCTTCTGCGCCTTGTCGGGGGGCGCGTCGGCGGCGATCAGCGCGTCGTAGAGGGCGCCGAGCATCAGAGCCATGCGTTCGTCACTCCGCTTCCGAGTCCAAGAGCTCGATGTTCAGGCCGAGCGAGCGGATCTCCTTGATGAGAACGTTGAACGATTCCGGCACGCCGGCCTCGAAGTTGTCCTCGCCCTTGACGATCGACTCGTAGACCTTGGTGCGGCCCGCCACGTCGTCCGACTTCACCGTCAGCATCTCCTGCAAGGTATAGGCCGCGCCGTAGGCCTCCAGCGCCCAGACCTCCATCTCGCCGAACCGCTGCCCGCCGAACTGCGCCTTGCCGCCCAGCGGCTGCTGGGTGACGAGCGAGTAGGGCCCGGTGCTCCGTGCGTGGATCTTGTCGTCCACCAGGTGGTGCAGCTTCAGCAGGTACTTCACGCCCACCGTCACCGGCCGGGTGAATTGCTCGCCCGAGCGGCCGTCGAACACGATCGACTGCCCGGAGGTGTCGAAGCCCGCGCGCTGCAGCGCGTTGTTCACGTCGGCCTCCTTCGCCCCGTCGAACACCGGGGTCGCGATCGGCACGCCGTGGGTGACGTTGCCCGCCGCCTCGAGGAAGCCCTCCCGGTCCATCTCCGACAGCACCTCGTTGTAGAGATGCTCGCCGTAGGCGACCTTCATCGCCTCCTTCACCGGGGTCATGTTCCCCGAGCGCCGGTACTCCTGCAGCCCGAGGTCGATCGCCTTGCCCAAGCCGCGCGCGGCCCAGCCCATGTGGGTCTCGAGGATCTGGCCGACGTTCATCCGGCTCGGCACGCCGAGCGGGTTCAGCACCAGGTCGACCGGCGTGCCGTCGGCGAGGAACGGCATGTCCTCCTCCGGCACCACCTTGGAGATCACGCCCTTGTTGCCGTGCCGTCCGGCCATCTTGTCGCCCGGCTGCAGCTTGCGCTTCACCGCGATGAACACCTTGACCATCTTCATCACGCCCGGCGGCAGGTCGTCGCCGCGGCGGACCTTCTCCACCTTGTCTTCGAACCGCCGCTCCAGCGCCTTCTTCTGCAGTTCGAACTGGCCGTGCAGCGCCTCCTGCGCTTGCGCGTCGGCGTCCTCGCCCAGCGCCAGCTGCCACCACTGGCCGCGCGACAGCGTGGCGAGCAGGTCCTCGTCGACGACCGAGCCGGCCTTGACGCCCTTCGGCCCCTTGACTGCGGTCTTGCCGAGCACGAGTTCACGCAGGCGCGCGTAGATGTTGCGCTCGAGGATGGCGAGCTCGTCGTCGCGGTCGCGGCTCAGGCGCTCGACTTCCTCTCGCTCGATCTGCAAGGCGCGCTCGTCCTTGTCGACGCCGTGCCGGTTGAACACCCGCACTTCGACGACCGTGCCGAAGTCGCCCGGCGGCAGCCGCATCGAGGTGTCGCGCACGTCCGACGCCTTCTCGCCGAAGATGGCGCGCAGCAGCTTTTCCTCCGGGGTCATCGGG
>JANOEW010000003.1:0-4451 GCA_031413475.1 Amaricoccus sp. | reverse complement strand
GGCCGACGTGGACGTCGACGGTGCGGATCTCGACGTAGACGTCCTGGCCCCAGACCCGGTCGAGCAGCTGTTCGCGGCTGAACACCCGGCCGGGGCGCTGCATTAGCACATCGAGCAGGCGGAACTCGGTCGGCCCGAGATGCACGTCGCGCTTGCCGCGGCGCACCCGGCAGGACTGGCGGTCGAGCACGATGTCGGAGAATGTGGCGACGTCGCCAGCGAGCGCAGGCGCAGTGCGGCGAAGCACCGCGCGCATCCGCGCCACCAACTCGGACATCGAGAACGGCTTGGTCACGTAGTCGTCGGCGCCGACGTCGAGGCCGCGGACGCGGTCCTCCTCCTCGCCGCGGGCGGTCAGCATGATCACGGGGATCTCGCGGGTGTCGTTGCGGGTGCGGAGCTGCCGGCACAGCTCGATGCCCGAGACGTTCGGCAGCATCCAGTCCATCAGCACCAGATCGGGCTTGACCTCGTCGACCGCGATCAGCGCCTCGTCACCGTCGGCGGAGGTCGCCACGGTGAAGCCTTCCTTTTCAAGATTGTAGGCGAGCAGGTGGCTGATCGCCTCCTCGTCCTCGACCACCAGAACCTTGGCGCACATGAGCGGTCTCCCGTCTATTCGTTGATGAAGTCGATGCCGGACGGCTCGCCCTTGGGCCGGTCGTCGCCCAGGGTTTCGCCAGTGACGATGTAGTGGATCATCTCGGAGATATGCGTGGTGTGGTCGCCGATCCGCTCGAGGTTCTTGGCTAGGAACAGAAGATGCGCACCGACCCCGATCAGCCGACTATCTTCAACCATGTAGGTCACCACCTCGCGAAAGATAGCGTTGTACATTTCATCGAGTTCGTAGTCCTGGTTCCAGATCTGCACCGCGAGATCCACGTCGCGCGAAGCGTGGGCGTTCAGCACGTCCGACAGCTGCGTCAGGGTGGCGCGGCCCATGCGAACGATCGACGTGGTCAGCCTGACCTGGCGCGCCGAAGACAGCGGGATCGCGCGCTTGGCGATGTTCTTGGCCAGATCGCCGATGCGCTCGAGCGTCGTCGCGATCTTGAGCGCAGAGATCAGCACCCGCAGATCCGCCGCCATAGGCTGGCGCAGGGCGATGATCTTGACCACCTGCTCCTCGAGCGCCGCCTCGAGCGTGTCGAGCGCCTTGTCGCGGTCGATCACCTCGCGGGCCAGCCGGGCGTCGCGCGACTGAACCGACTCCAGCGACTTGGACAGGAGCTCCTCGCAGAGCCCGCCCATCTCGGAAATCTTTGCCTGGACCTGGATCAGGTCCTCGTCAAATCTCGAAACGATGTGGGTCACGCCGCCTGTCCTGTCGTGGGGACCGCTTGTTTCGGCTCCCCGCACTGGTCGCCCAACTGCTCGACTTTTCGAATACGTCCAACGGACAACACGAGTATGGCATTTCCGCGACGGTTTTGTGAACCCGCCCCGGCGGCGGTTCAGGCGGATTGCCGATCGGGCTCGGTCGCTGCGCCCAGCGCCGGGTCGGACCCGCCGCCGCGCGGCAGCCAGACCGTGAACACGCTGCCTTTGCCCGGGGTCGAGGCAATCTCCAGCCGACCCTCGTGGCGGTTCAGGATGTGCTTGACGATGGCGAGGCCGAGCCCGGTCCCGCCCTTGTTGCGGCTCGACGACACGTTGACCCGGTAGAAGCGCTCGGTCAGGCGCGGCAGGTGCTCGCGCGGGATGCCGGGGCCGTCGTCGGCCACCGTCACGCCGTGGCGACTGGGATGCGCCTTGCTCGGGGCGGCCGCGAACAGGCGCACGGTCCGCTCGGGGCCCGCGTATTTGACCGCGTTGTCGACGAGGTTCGAGAACACCTGCGCGAGCTGGTCGCGGTCGCCGAGCACCGTCGCGCCCGACGGCTCGAGCTCGATCACGAGCGTCACGCCCTGCTGGCGGGCGAGCGGGACGAGCGCCGAGGCGCTTTCGGCGGCGATCGCGTTCAGCGACCATTCCTCGACGGGGCGGACGTGCTCGGTCAGCTCGATCCGGCTGAGCGACATCAGGTCGTCGACCAGCCGCTGCATGCGCGCGGCCTCGCGGTCCATGATGGCGAGGAACTTTTCGCGCGCCGCCGGGTCGTTCTTCGCGTGGTTCTGCAGGGTCTCGATGTAGCCGATGATCGAGGCAAGCGGCGTCCGTAGCTCGTGGCTCGCGTTCGCGATGAAGTCGGAGCGAAGCTGCTCGGCGCGGCGCGCTTCGGTGCGGTCCTCGATCTGGACGATGACCTGCGCCTCCGGCGCTTGCGCCTCGGGGCCGAACGCGGCGTCGATCGGCAACAGCCCGACCCGCGCCTCGAAGAACCGCTCGCGGCCCTGGTGGGCGGCGAACTGGACGCTGCGTTCGTCGCCGTCGGCGAGCGTTGCCCCCACCGCCTCGACGAAGGCGGGCGCGCGGATCAGGTTGGCGAAATGCACGCCGGGCTGAAGCCGCGGCAATGCCCGCTGCGCGGCCGGGTTGGCGTAGGCGACGCGCCCGGTGCGGGCGATGATCAGCAGCGGCGAGGGCAGCGTCTCGATCAGCGCCCGCGCCGACGACGACGACCGGACGCGCTCGACAGCGTCACCCCGCGGCAGGGGGGGCGGCTCGGCGGCCGGGGGCGGCCGGGGCCGCGGCGCGAGCGCTACGGCGACGAGCAGGGCCCCGAGACCGCCCGCGACGAAGGCGACCAGCGGCCCCACGGGCAGCACGGCGGCGAGCGCCATGGCCGACGCGACGGCGAGCGCCAGAACGGGGGTGCGCCACTTGGGCATTCCGGTTCCTGCTTCGAGCGAGAGGACGATGCCTTACCAGCCCGCGCCCCGGATCGGAAGAAAGATTGCCTTCATCGAGCCGTCATATACCTATGGCTATGAGAAATCGGGAGCCGGAAGCCATGATCCGCTTCGCCTTGCGCTGCGCCGAGGGGCACGGCTTCGACAGCTGGTTCGCCTCGGGCGGCGAATTCGACCGCCTGCGCGGGGCGGCGCTGCTGAGCTGCGCCGTCTGCGGCGATCCGCGGGTCGAGAAGGACCTGATGGCCCCGCAGGTGCGCCCGACGACCGAGGGCGCGCTGTCCGGCCCGGCCTCGGCCGCCGAACAGGCGTTCGCCGCGCTGCGCCGGCGGATCGAGGCGACCTCCGAGAACGTCGGCCGCGACTTCCCGGCCGAGGCCCGGCGGATCCATGCGGGCGAGGCGCCGGCGCGGGCGATCATCGGCGAGGCGCGTCCCGCCGAGGCGCGGGCGCTGATCGAGGACGGCGTCCCGGTCGCGCCGCTGCCGTGGTCCGACCGCAAGGCGAACTAGCGATCCGCGCCGACCCGGCTGTGACCCGGCCGCCTCGGCTTGCGGCTGCGGCGCCGCCTCGGTAAGAGGGCGCGGTTCGCAAGGGGGCCAAGGGCGCACCGGAATGCCTCGTCTCGTCATGAAGTTCGGCGGCACTTCGGTGGCGGACCTCGCGCGGATCCGCGGGGCGGCGGAAAAGGTTCGCCGCGAGGTGGAGCGCGGCTACGACGTGGCGGTGATCGTCTCGGCGATGGCCGGCAAGACCAACGAACTGGTCGGCTGGGTGCGCGAGACGACGATGCTCTACGACGCCCGCGAATACGACGCCGTGGTCTCCGCGGGCGAAAACGTCACCGCAGGGCTGATGGCGCTGACGCTGCAGGAGATGGGCGTGCCGGCGCGGAGCTGGCAGGGCTGGCAGATCCCGCTGCGCACCAACTCGGCGCACGGCGCGGCGCGCATCGAGGCGATCGACACCGCCCGGCTGCTGCAGAAGTTCGGCGAGGGGCTGCACGCGGTGATCGCCGGCTTTCAGGGCATCTCGCCCGAGGGGCGGATCACCACGCTCGGGCGCGGCGGCTCGGACACCTCGGCGGTGGCCTTCGCCGCGGCGCTGGAAGCGGACCGCTGCGACATCTACACCGACGTGGACGGGGTCTACACCACCGACCCGCGGCTGACCAAGAAAGCGCGGCGGCTGGCGAAGATCTCCTACGAGGAAATGCTCGAGCTCGCGGGCGCCGGGGCCAAGGTGCTGCAGACGCGCTCGGTCGAGCTCGCGATGCGCTACAGGGTGCGGCTGCAGGTGCTGTCGAGAATTGGCGACGGACCGGGCACGCTGGTCTGTGACGAGGAGGAAATCGTGGAGAACAGGGTCGTGAGCGGCATCGCCTTCAGCCGCGACGAGACGCAGGTGACGGTGGCGGGGGTCCAGGACCGCCCGGGCATCGCCGCGGCGATCTTCGGGCCGCTGTCGGAGGCCGGGGTTAACGTCGACATGATCGTGCAGAACGTCTCGGCCGCGGGCGTGACCGACATGACCTTCACGGTGACCGCCGAGGAGGCGCCGCGCGCCATCCAGGCGCTGGAGGCCGCGCGCGAGGCGGCGGGACTCGGCTTCGCCCGGATCGAGACCAATCCCGACGTCGCCAAGGTCTCGATCGTC
>JANOEW010000002.1:0-3230 GCA_031413475.1 Amaricoccus sp. | reverse complement strand
TGGGCGGAGTCCGGCGGAAAGTGCACGTGCTGGTGGTCGATCTGCCGCAGAGCGACGCGATCTTCCTGAAGGCCTATCTTTCCGAGACGGCGGAGGCGCTGTGCGATGGCCATGTCGCGGCGTTCGACTTCTTCGGCGGGGAATCCGGCTCTGCCCGGCTGGTAGGGTTCGCGGCGAATCTTGTGCGACAGGGAGATTGATGATGACGGGACGGATGCGAAGCCGCTCGGCGGAAGCGGGGTTGGTCTGGGCGCTCGCGCTGGCGGCCATGCTCGGCGGCGGGACGGCGCAAGCGGACGAGGCCCAGGCCCGGGAGATCTTCCAGGCGATGTCGGACTATCTCGGCGCGCAGACGGCGATCGCCTTCGACTTCGACTCGACCCTCGAGATCGTGACGACCGAGGACCAGAAGCTGGCGCTGGCGAGTTCGGGCCGCGTCGAGATGCAGCGGCCCGACAAGCTCTATGCAACGCGCACCGGCGGCTTCGCCACGGTGGAGGCGGCGTTCGACGGCGCGACCCTGACGCTCCTGAACGCAGGGGCCGGGCGCTATGCCGAGATCGCGGCGCCCGGAACGGTCGAGGCGATCGTCGACACGCTGCGTAACGACTTCGGGCGACCCCTGCCGGCGGCGGACCTGCTGTTTGCGGACGTCGCGGCGGAGCTGATGCCGCTCGTCACCGACGCGAAGGACCTCGGCAGCGGCGTGATCCGCGGCGTGGAATGCGACCATCTCGCCTTCCGAACCGAGGAGGCGGACTGGCAGATCTGGATCGCGCAGGGCGACGCGCCCTATCCCTGCCGCTATGTCATCACCACGCGCGACGTCACGGGCTGGCCGCA
Source organism: Amaricoccus sp. (assembly GCA_031413475.1). Classification (GTDB taxonomy): domain Bacteria; phylum Pseudomonadota; class Alphaproteobacteria; order Rhodobacterales; family Rhodobacteraceae; genus Amaricoccus. The sequence goes on along the minus strand of JANOEW010000002.1, from coordinate 2,387 downwards.
ATACACCTTGGATCTGCGCGACTGGCGGGCCGGGGGCCGAGGCTGACCACGGCTTCGCGCTCGCGCTCCCGGCCGGCGCGGAGAAGGTCGAACCCGGCGATCTGCCCGATTTCGACGACATCGCCGGCATCTACAGCCACGAAGGAGCCAACTGACATGGCGCGACGCAGTCTCGTTCTTATCATCGCGCTCGTTCTCGCCTCGGGCGGGATCGAGCTTGGCGACAGCCTGCGCGCCACCGGCGAGGTCGGCTTCGCCCGGCAGGCGCAGGCGAGGGTCGGCCGGCCGGCGACGCCGGTCAGCGTCGCCGGCGTCGCCCGGCGCTCGGTCCGTCGCTGCGCAGCCGGGGTCTACTACTGCTGAGCCGCCGGCCCACGTCGTCAGCGGTTTTGGCGCGTTGAGGGAAATGGGATGCGCGTCGGCGGTGTATGAGCGGGTGGCAACGGTACTCGGGGGCTCGCGGTGCGGCGACCATTCGTCCTGATCGGCCCCTTCGCCGCAGCGACGCTGGCGTTGGCGGCCTGCGGATCGCGGGGCGAACTTGCGTTCGCGCCCGAGGCGGCTTCGGTCGGCGCGATCGAGACCGTGCTCGTCGCCACATCGAGGGCCCCGGTCGCGGATGGGCAGGTCTACGGCAAGGCGCGGAGCCTTGCGCCCGAGCTTGCGCGTTTCGAGATCTCGGTGCCGCCGGACCGCGCGCTGGGGTCGGTGACCTACGCCGGGCGCAGTTCGGACCCGCGGACCGATTTTCTCGTGGTCTCGGCCGTCCGCCTGCCCGACAAGCCGGCGTTCATCCGGGCGATCGATGCAGCGCTCGCAGCCGACCCGGCGGGCAGCGGGGACGGCGTGCTGTTCGTCCACGGCTACAACACCAACTTCGCCGAGGGGCTCTACCGCCACGCGCAGATCCAGCACGACTGGGAGGAGCATGGAGCGTCGGTGCATTTCTCCTGGCCTTCGGCCGCCACGTTGCAGGGCTATGTCTACGACCGTGAGAGCGCGCTGTTCTCACGCGACGCGCTCGAGCAGACCATCGACGCGCTTGCCCGCTCGAATGTGCGGAGGATTGATCTCTTCGCCCATTCCATGGGATGCCAGCTGTTGATGGACACGCTGCGGACAATGGCGCGGGGGGGCTACGCGCACGTCTTCGCCAAGCTCAATTCGGTGGTGCTGATGTCGCCGGACATCGAGATCGACGTGTTCCGCCTCCAGGCGCCGCCCGTTCTGGCGCTCGGCGCGCCGATCTATCTCCTCGTCTCCGACAACGACCGAGCGCTGGCGCTCTCCGCCCGGATCCGGGGCGAACGGGCGCGGCTCGGCGACATCAGGAGCAACGCGGAGATCGGCGGCCTCGATGTCACGATCCTCGATCTCTCGAAGATCGATAGCCCCGACATTGCAGGACATTTCCGCGAGGCCGAGTCCCCTGCGCTGATCGCCTACATCGAGGGCCTGCAGGCGCAGGGTCAGACCCTCTTCGACGAGGGCAAGACGCCGGGACTGCTCGACGGCGGCGCCGCGCTGGTCCAGGAGGGCGCGCGCATCGTGACCGCGCCGCTGGAGGCGCCTTTGGCGAAATGAGGCGCATGCCGCCCCTGCCGGGGCGGCGAGGTTTCCGAAGGGAGAAGACAGTGAAACGAAAGACGCTCGCCTGCCTCGCCGCGCTGGCTGCACTGACCGGGGGTCCGGCCCTCGCCCAGGACGCCTCGGGCGCCTGGCGGTTCTCAACCACGCTCTATGTGTGGCTTCCGGCGGTGGACAGCACGCTGGACACCAGCCTGGGCACGCTCGACAGTTCGATCAGCGCGAGCGACGCCATCGCCGACCTCGAGTTCGCCTTCATGGGAGCCGTCGCGGCGCAGCGCGATCGCTGGAGCCTGATCGGGGACCTGCTCTACACCGACATCTCCACCAGCAGTTCGACGCCGCGCGGACTTCTGTTCACCAAGGGCACGGCCGACACCGAGTTGACCGCGTTCAGCGGCTACGCCGCCTACCGCGTCGCGGAGAGCGAGCAGGGCGCGCTGGACCTCGCCGCCGGGTTCCGGCTCTTCTCGCTGGATCTGGATTTCACGCTGCGGGGCGACCTCGCCGAAACGAGGCGGTTCGGCGGCGGCGAGACCTGGGTCCTGCCGCTGATCGGCGCGCGCGCGATCTTCCCCATCGCCGAGCGGTGGACCGGCACGCTGTTCGCCGACGTCGGGGCCGTCAGCTCGGACGAGATGACCTGGCAGGCGCTCGCGCGGGTGGACTACGCCATCAACGCCAACTGGTCCGCCGTGCTGGCGTATCGCTATATGGACATCGAGAAGGAAGTCCGCGGGGAGGACGCGTCCGTCGAACTCTACGGACCGGTCATCGGCGTCTCCTACCGATTCTGAAAT
>JANOEW010000001.1:0-1520 GCA_031413475.1 Amaricoccus sp. | reverse complement strand
CTCGACGGCTACAAGGTGCTGGTGATCGACCTCGACAGCCAGGGCTCGATGACCTCGATGTTCGGAGGCTCGGTCGCCAGCGAATGGGACACGGTGTTCCCGCTGATCGCGCGCGACTACGCGCTCGGGCTGCAGGCCGAGAACCGGCGTCGCGCCGAGCGTGGCGAGGCGCCGCTGCCGCTCGAGGACATGCTTGCCGAGGCGCTGACCCGGACCGCGGCGGACGTAATCCGACCGACCCACTGGCCGTCGATCGACCTGATTGGGGCGCAGCTCAACCTCTACTGGGCCGAGTTCCAGATCCCGGTCTGGCGCATGTCCCTGCGCGGCTGGAAGCTGTGGGAGGCGCTCGCGGCCGCGCTCGCCCGCGACCGGGTGCTCGAGGCCTACGACATCGTCCTGCTCGACACCCCCCCGGCGCTGGGGTACCTCACGATCAACGGCCTGACCGCTGCGGACATCCTTCTGGTGCCGCTCGGGGCGTCGTTCCTCGAGTTCGACTCCACGGGGCGGTTCTTCAACATGCTGCATTCGACCTTCCAGTCGATCGAGGCCGGCGAGAACCTCGCCGCGCGGGCGCTCGGGCGACCCGAGATCCGCTTCGAATGGGACGCGGTGCGCGCGGTGATCACCCGCTACGACGCCGGGCAGCAGGCCGAGATGGCCGGGCTGATGCAGGCCTATCTCGGGCGCCTGCTCAGCCCCTGGCGGCAGGATCTGACCGCACTGGTCGGCCAGAGCGGCGAGCAGGCTCGCGGCATCTACGAGGCGGACTACCGCGACTTCAACCGCGACACCTACGCCCGCGGCCGGCAGACCTTCGACGCCACCTACGCGGCGCTGAAGCGGCTGCTGATCGCGTCGTGGCGGCGCGACGAGCGTGCGGCGGCGGCCGCCGCGCCGGCGCGGGAGGCGGTCTGATGGCGCGCCGCCGGCTGACCCCCCTGCCCGCGGCAAATGTTCCGCGCGCGGAACATTTGCCTGACGCGGCGCCCGGATCCCTGACCGCGCCGGGCTTCGGCCCCGGATCGCTCGCCGGGCTCGCCCCGGCTGCCCCGATCGCGCGGGTCGCCGCCGAGGCAGCCGGGGCCGCGGCGCTCGAGGAGCTGGCCGAGACGCTGCGCCGCGCCCGCGACGACGGCCGCATGGTGGTGGAGATAGGGCTCGACGCCATCGCGCCGGACCACCTGACCCGCGACCGGCTGCCCGTCGAGGACGAGGACATGGCGGCGCTGCGCGCCAGCCTGCGCGCGCACGGCCAGCGCGTTCCGATCGAGGTGACGCCGCTGTCGGGGGCCCTGCCCTACGGGCTCATCTCCGGCTGGCGGCGGCTAGTGGCGCTGCAGGCGCTCCACGCCGAGACCGGCGACGTCCGCTTCGCCACGGTGCGGGCGCTGGTGCGCCGGCCCGATACTGCGGCTGCGGCCTATGTGAGCATGGTCGAGGAGAACGAGCTGCGTGTCGGGCTCAGCCACTACGAACGCGCCCGCGTCGCGGCGCGGGCGACCGCGCGCGGCGTG